>JADLHM010000092.1 GCA_020848745.1 Deltaproteobacteria bacterium
AGATCCACCGCTTCAACAAGGCGCAGCAGGACGCCTTCCTGCCCCACGTCGAGAACGGCACGATCGTGCTCCTCGGCGCCACCACCGAGAATCCCTCGTTCGAGGTGATCGCGCCGCTGCTCTCGCGTACCCGCGTGGTCGTCCTCGAGTCGCTCGGCGACGACGCCCTGGGGCGCCTCCTCGATCGCGCCGTCGCCGACCGCGAGCGCGGGCTCGGCGCCTTCGACGTGACGCTCGCCGCGGAGGCCCGCGCCTTCCTCGCCGAGCGCTCCCATGGCGACGCGCGCGTCGCGCTCGGGGCGCTCGAACTCGCGGCGAGCCTCGCGCGCCAGCGCGGCGCGCCGACGCTCGATCTGGCGCTGGTCGAGGAAGCGCTGCAGCAGAAGGCGCTGCGCTACGACAAGGCCGGCGAGGAGCACTACAACGTCGTCTCGGCGTTCATCAAAAGCCTGCGCGCCAGCGACCCCGACGCCGCCATCTACTGGATGATGCGCATGCTCGACGCCGGCGAGGATCCCCTCTTCGTGGCCCGCCGCATGATCATCTTCGCCGCCGAAGACGTCGGCAACGCGGATCCGCGGGCGCTCCAGATCGCCGTCGCGGCCAAGGACGCGTTCCACTTCGTCGGCCTGCCCGAGGGACGCATCCCGCTCGCGCAGGCGGCGACGTACCTCGCGTGCGCGCCGAAATCGAACGCGTCCTACCGCGCCATGCTCGCGGCCGGCGAGGCGGTCGAGCGCCACGGCGCCCTGCCCGTCCCGCTGGCACTCCGCAACGCGCCGACGCCGCTCATGAAGGGACTCGGATACGGCGCCGGCTACCGCTATCCGCACGACTACGCGGGCGGCGTCGCGGCCCAGCAATGCCTCCCCGATCGGCTCGCCGACGCGACGTTCTACGAGCCGACCGAGCGCGGGGAAGAAGCGGCGGTCCGCGCGCGCCTGCTCGCCGTCCGCGCCGCGAAGGACGAGCCGACGGGCTGACGCCGCCGCGTCAGTGGATGTACCCGAGGCTCTTCAGCGCCTCGCGTGTCGCGTCGTCGACGGTCCCCGCCGGGCCGTCACCCTCGGCGCGCGGCAGGCCCGCGAGGTACAGCCGCATCGTGCGTTCCATGGACGAGGCGCGCTCCGGATCCGCCGCGATCAGGTTCGTCTGCTCGTGGGGATCGGCCGCGAGGTCGTAGAGCGCGGAAGCCCCTTGGCTGTTCCACATGTACTTCCAGTCGCCGTCGAAGACGGCGAGCCAGTCGCCGTACGGATACAGCGCGGCGAGAACGTAGCTCTCGGCCATGAGCGGCCGGCCGAGCTTCGGCGGCACCGCGCTCTGAATCCCGTCCGGCCGCGGCAAGGCGAGCCGCTCGAGCACCAGCGCCATGACGTCGGTGAGCTGGATCCGGTCCGCACGCTCGCCGAGACCACCATCGCCGAGCGGCGGCTTGCTCACGAACGGAACGTGCAGCACCTCCTGATAGGGCGCGGTCCCGTGCCCTTTCAGCCCGTGCTCTCCGAAGAGCTCCCCGTGGTCGGACGTGACGATGATCCAGGTCCGGTCGTAGAGATTGCGGCGCCTGAGCAGGCTCACGACCTCCCCGAGGTGCTGGTCGGCGTAGCGGATCTCGGCATCGTAGAGCGCCAGGGTCTGCTCCGGCGTCGGTTGCGCGCCCGGCGGCACCGGCGCCGGCAGGTAGCGCGCGGCGAGATCCGCGGGCGGAAGGAGCGGGGCGTGCGCATCGAAATAGTTGAGGAAGAGGAAGAACGGCTCCTCGACCCGCTCCAGCCACGGGAGCGCCCGCGCGTTCAGGTCGGCCGCGACGCGGCCGTTCACGCTGCCGATGCCGTCGTCGTCCCACCAATCGAAGCCGGTGCCGAGACCGAACACGGCCTTGAGCCACGGGCCGCCGGCAAAGCCGCCCGTCCGGTACCCCGCCTTGCCGAGCATGCCCGCGAGCGTCGCCTCCGTCGGCGCGACGCCACGCACGCGGTATTCGTTCAGGCTCGGCCGGTTCGGAATCGCGCTCGCGAGCACGAGAGAGCCGCGCGGGTCGTAGCGCGCCCCGTGGCTCGTCGGGCATTTTCCCGTGAACAGCGACGCGTGGGACGGCAGCGTCCACGTTCCGGGCGCGATCGCGCGGGTGTACACGGTCGACTCGACGGCGAGCGCGTCGAGCGCCGGGCTCGTGTCGCGTCCGTAGCCGTAGCATCCAAGATGATCCGCGCGTGTCGTATCGAGCGTGACGAGCAAGACGTTCGGGCGGTCGACGCGGCGTCGGCGACAGGCTCCCGCCACCGACGAAGCAAGCGCGAGCGCGCCGACGCGCGCGCCCGTCCCGAGCACGCGTCGGCGCGTCCAGGGCGGCGTCACCGACACCACCCGGACCGCGGTTTCTTGTCGCTCCGCGCGACCGCGTGGTATGGCCGCCATGATCGTGCGTGCGTCGGACGTCGCGCTCCGATCGCGTCGGTCATCGGACGAGGGTACCAAGTCGGAGCGACCCCGCAAACAACCCGATCGGTCGTCGTCGCCCGCGAGCCGGACGCGGGCGCTCATGGTCGCCCTGCTCGCCGGCGCGCTCACCGCGGCCGTCTACTGGCCCGCGACGCGCGGCGGATACGTGTGGGACGACGGCGGCCTCATCACGAAGCCGCGCGAGACCCTCGACGAATGGCGAGACGTGCCGGCGGCGTTCGGACGCGCCGCGACCGCCGGCGAAGGCGTCGCGTACTACCGACCGATCATGATCGCGAGCTTCGTCCTCGACGCGAAGCTCTTCGACCCCGAAGCCTCGTCGTTCCACCGCACCAACGTGGTCCTCCACGGCGCGAACGTCGGGCTGATCGTGCTCGCGCTCGCCGCCTTCGGATGCGGGATCTGGACGGCGGCGGTTGCCGCTCTGCTCTTCGGCCTGCATCCGCTCCAGTGCCAGGCCGTCGCGCTCATCCTCGGGCGGAACGACGTTCTCCTGGTTCCGCCGATCCTCGCGATGCTCGTCGCCGACGAGCGCGTGCGGCCGACGCGGCCGCGGCTCGCGGACGCGCTCGTGGTCGCGAGCTTCGCGGCGACGCTCTGGACCAAGGAGACCGGCATCGTCGCCCCGGTGTTCCTCCTGCTGATGGACGTGCTCTGGCGTCGCCGCTCACCGGCGCACGCCCTCCGAACGAGGCTGCCGCTCCTCGGCGTGCTGCTCCTCGTCACGGTCCTCTACGGCCTCACCCGCCTCGCGGTGATCGGCGCGCTTCTGGACAACGGGACGTACCCGTACGTTCCGATCGGCGAACGTCCTGCGGTCGCGATCGCCATCTTCGGCTACTACCTCCGCCACGTCCTGCTGCCGTGGGGCATGGCGCCCGCGCCCTATCACCGGGGCTTGATCGATCCCAGCAACCCCGAGCTCTGGAGCGCGGCCGGCTTCGTCCTCGCCTTCGCAGCGGTCGTCGTCCTGACTCTGCGGCGCGCCCCGCGGGTCGCCTGCGGCCTCCTCATGTTCGGCATCGCGCTCGCGCCCGTGCTCGCCATCGGCGCGCCGATGAAGGTCCTGATCCTCGACCATCGGGCCTATCTGCCCCTCCTCGGCATCGCGTTCGCCGTCGCCGCCGGCGGCCGGCTGCTCGATGCCGGGCGCGGCCGCGCCATCGCCGCCTGCGTCCTCGTCCTCCTCGCGGCGCTCACCTGGCGCCGTCTTCCGTCGTACGGCGACAGCCTCTCGCTCTGGGAGCTCGGCATCACGGCCGCACCGGCATCGGACTACGCGCACAACAACTACGGCGCCGCGTTGATGGACGCCGACCGCTTCCCCGAAGCCGTCACCCAGTTCCGCGAGGCGCTGCGCCTCAACCCCGCGTACGACATCGCACGCTTCAACCTCGCGGGGTGCCTCGAATACCTCGGCGAGCGCGACGAGGCGCTCCGCCAGTTCGAAACGCTGGCCGCGCACCGCCCGAACGACGCGGCCATGATGCACCGGGTCGCCGAGCTCCGCAGCCGCGCCGGCGATCTCGCCGGGGCGCGCGCCATGTGGGAGCGCGCCCTGGCGCTGAAGCCGAACGACCTCCGCGTCCTGCGCAGCCTCGCCGACCTGCTCGACCGTCAGGGCGCGAGCGCCGCCGCCATCCCGCTCCGGCGCCGTCTCGTGGAGATCGCGCCGGCGAGCCAGGCCGAGTGGAGCGCGCTCGCACACAGCCTCGCGAGCGCCGGTCAGCCGGCGGACGCAATCGCCGCATACGAGCACGCCCTCCGGATCGGCCCCGAAAGCGGCAGCGTGCGGCTCGGGTTCGCCCGCGCGCTCTGGTCCGCCGGGCGGTGGCAAGACGCGGCGGCGGAGCTCCGGCGCGCTCGCGCGCTCGGCGTCGACGATCCCGACCTCACCCGACGCCTCGCCGAGGTCGGCATCTTCGACGAACAGTGACGGCGCGCGTTCGCCCGCGCGAGCGTCACCCGTAGCGAACGGTCGTCAGCACGAGCCCCTGCGGCGGCGCCGTCTGTCCGGCCCGGGCGCGCGACCGGCTCGCCAACACCCGGGCCACGTCTTCCGCCGGGCGGCGCCCGGCGCCGACCTCGACCATCGTCCCGACGATCGCGCGCACCATGTGCTTCAGGAAGGCGTTCGCCTCGACGCGGTACACGCAGAGTCCCTCGGTCTCGGTGAAACCGCTGTGCACCACCCGGCGAACGGCATGGTCGGCGTCGCAATCGGAGGCGCGGAACGCGGAGAAGTCGTGCTCTCCGACGAGCGCCGCCGCGGCGAAGCGCATGGCCACGACGTCGAGAGGGCGCGGCACGTGCCAGGTGAACCGATGCCAGAAGGCCGACGGCCAGGGCGCGCTCCAGATCCGGTACTCGTACACGCGCCCCGTCGCGTGGCGACGCGCATCGAAGCGCTCGGCGACCGGCGCGATCTCGTGTACGGCGAGATCCGGCGGCGTGAGCGCGTTCAAGGATCGACGCAGCTCGCGGGGCTCGACGGGACGGTCGGTGCGAAAGGTCGCGACCTGCCCGAGCGCGTGCACGCCCGCGTCGGTCCGCCCCGACGCCGCCACCCGGACCGGATGCCGGAGCACGGTCGCGAGCGCGGTCTCGAGCACGCCTTGCAGCGTCCGCGCGTCCGCCTGCAGCTGCCAGCCGTGATAGTCGGTGCCGTCGTACTCGAGGAGCATCCGGTACTGCGCCATGAGCGCTCCGGGGGGATCGGCCGCGGCCGTCCCGCGCCGTCAGAGGTCGCGCGCCAGGATCTCGGCGATCTGCACCGCGTTCAGCGCGGCGCCCTTCCGCACGTTGTCGGCCGCGACCCAGAGCTGCAGGCCCCGCGGATGCGATGGGTCGTTCCGCACCCGCCCGACGTAGACGGCGTCGGTGCCCCCGACGTCGGCCGCGGTCGGATACGGCAGCTCGTCGCCGAGCTCGCAGAGGATGACGCCGGGCGCTTCGCGCAGGATCTGCCGCGCCTCGGCGGCGTCGAGTGGCTGCTCGAGCTCGACGGTGAGCGCGACCGTGTGTCCGTAGAAGGTCGGCACCCGGACGCAGGTGACGGCGATCGGCAGGCTCTCGAGGTGCAGGACCCGACGCGTCTCGGCGATGACCTTCGCTTCCTCCTTGGTGGACCCGTCCTCGAGGAACGCGTCGACCTGCGGGATGCAGTTGAAGGCGATCCGCCGCGGGAAGGCGGATCCGCGCTCGTCCTCGCTCGGCGACCGCATGTTGAGGAGGTCGATCGTCTCGCGCGAGAGCGCGTCGATGCCGCGCTTCCCGCCCCCCGACACGGCCTGGTAGCTCGACGCGACGATCCGCTCCAGCCCGACGGCCTCCGCGATCGGCTTCAAGGCCACGACGATCGGGATCGTCGTGCAGTTCGGGCTCGCGACGATGCCGAGGTGGCGCTCGTCGAGGTCGCCGGCGTTTACCTCCGGCACGACGAGCGGCACGTCCGGGTGCATCCGGAAGTGGCTGCTCTTGTCGATGACGAGCGCGCCGGCATCGACCGCCCGCGGCGCGTACTCGGCGCTGACCGCCCCTCCGGCGCAGAAGAACGCGACGTCGACGCCGTCGAAGGTCGCCTCCTCGAGGTTCTCGACACGCACCTCTCCCGCGCCCCACTCGACGAGCTCTCCCGCCGAGCGCGCCGACGCGAAGAGCCGGATCTCGCCGACCGGGAACACCCGCTCCTCGAGCGTCCGGAGGACCTCGGAGCCGACCGCACCGGTCGCCCCGACGATCGCGACCCTCAGCGCGCGTTCGGCCATCGTGGCTAGTCCTCGACGACGCGATTCACCGGCACGGCCTCGCGGACGTCCGGATGGGCCGTGCTCGCGATCATGCCGGTGCGGCGCGCGTACTCGAAGAGCCCGCCCGCGTCGATCACGGGCCGCGCGTCACCGAGCGGCCCGAGCGGCATCGTGGCGCCGCTCCGCAGGTTGGTGATGGTGCTCGCGTCGAGGTCGATCTCGGCCTCGTCGCCGATGACGAACTCGTCGACGAGACGCGTCGCCGTTTCCAACGGGTACAGCTCGCCGGTGGCGACGCAGTTCCGGAAGAAGATGCGCGCGTATGACTCGGCCACGACCGCCCGGCCGCCGGCGGCGCCGATCGCGATCGGCGCGTGCTCGCGCGACGAGCCGCAACCGAAGTTCCGGCCGGCGACGATGATCGCATACGGCGTCTTCGCCTGGCCCGGCGGAACGTAGGCCGGCGCGTCGAGCACGCCGCAGAGGGCGTAGCTGCCGAGCTTCTCGTACTCGTCGGGAATCGTCGGCACGAGGTTCAGGTACTGCGCCGGGATGATCTGGTCGGTATCGATGTTGTCGCCGAGGACGTAGACCTTGCCGCGGATCTTGTTGGCGCTCACGCGAGGAACTCCCGCGGATCGGTGATCCGGCCGCGAATCGCCGATGCCGCCACGGTGTACGGTGACGCCAGATACACCTGCCCCTCCTTCGAGCCCATGCGGCCCGGGAAGTTGCGGTTGGTGGTGGAGATGCAGACCTCGGGACCGTTGATCCGGCCGAACGTGTCGGCCGGGCCGCCGAGGCATGCCGCGCACGACGCGTCCATCGAGACCGTGCAGCCGGCCTCTTCGAAGATCGCGAGCAACGTCTTGCCGTCGAGCTTCTCGGTACGGATGCCCTGCGAGATCTCGGTGGTCGCCGGCACCAGGAAGGTCTTCACCGCCACCTTCCGTCCGCGCATCACCTGCGCCGCACTCACGAAGTCGGTGAGCTTCCCGCCCGTACAGGACCCGATGTAGGCGCGGGTGAGCTTCACGTCGCCGAGCTCCCGGGCCATGGCGCGCTTGTCCGGCGAGTGCGGCTTCGCGACCGTCGGCTCGATCGTGCGGGCGTCCCAGCGCTTGTAGAAGACGTGCTCGGCGTCCGCATCCGGCGCCACGGGCTCGAAGTCCTTCCGGGTGCGGGCCCGGACGTAGTCGAACGTCGCGTCGTCGGCCTCGATGATCCCGTTCTTGCCGCCGCCCTCGATCACCATGTTGCAGAGGGTCATGCGCTCCTCCATCGAGAGCCGCTGGATGGCCTCGCCCCCGAACTCCATGGCCTTGTAGGTGCCACCGTCGACGCCGATCTCGCCGATCAGATGCAGAATGACGTCCTTCGCCATGAGGTAGGACGGAAACTCTCCGTCGAAGACGAACCGCATGGTCGGCGGCACCTTCACGAGCAGCTTCCCGGTGCCGAGGATGAAGGCGGCGTCGGTGTTGCCGATGCCGGTCGCGAACTGATTGAAGGCGCCCGCGGTGCAGGTGTGGGAATCGGTGCCGAAGAGCACCTCCCCGGGTCGGCAATGGCCTTCCTGGGCGAGCGCGATGTGGCAGACGCCCCTGTAGCGGGGCGTGCCGACGTCGTAGTAGTGCGGCAGCTCCTGCTCCCGCACGAACTGCCGGAGGATGTCGACGTTGCGGTGGCACTTGTCGTCGGCCGTGAAGATGTAGTGGTCGGGAATGATGACCACCTTGTCGCGGTCCCACACCTTGGCGTTGGCGCCGAACTCGCGCTTGAAGATGCCGATCGTCCCTGGGCCGCAGACGTCGTGCGTCATCAGGGTGTCGACGTTCGCCCAGACGTTCTCGCCCGGGCGGACGGCGGCCCTGCCGGACGCGCGTGCCAGGATCTTCTCGGTCATCGTCATGCCCATACGGAGGAGGCTTCCTTTCGCTGCCGTCGGCTAGGGACCGGTCACCCGCGACCGGTCCGCGTAGCGCTTGCGGTATTCGAGCTTGTTGAGCGCGTTCAGGAGCGCGAGCGCGCTCGCCATGATGATGTCGGTGTGGGCGCCCTGCCCCGTCGACGTCAGATCCCCGTCGCGGACGAGACACGACACCTCGCCCTGCGCATCGGTGCCGCCCGTGATCGCTTTGACGGCGTACCGCTCGAGCTTGTACGGCGTGCCGGTGGCCTTCGCGATCGCCGCGTAACAGGCGTCGACGACGCCGTCTCCGGTCGCGTGCTCCGCGCGCTCCTCGCCGTCCACCCGGATGCGGACGTCGGCGCTCGGCACCCCGTCCATCGACGATGCCACGCTGAGCCCGGCGAGCTCGTAGCGGTCGGGCACGCTTGCCTGAGCGCGCGCACGCACCGCCTCCTCGGCGACGATCGCCATCAGGTCCTCGTCGTAGACGTGCTTCTTCTTGTCGGCCAGAGCCTTGAAGCGCGCGAACGCCTTGTTCATGTCAAGCTCTTGCGCGGCGATCCCGAGCTCCTGCAGGCGATCGACGAAGGCGTGCCGTCCGGAATGCTTGCCGAGGACGAGCCGGTTCGACCCGACGCCGACCGTCTCGGGTCGCATGATCTCGTACGTGATCTTGTTCTTGAGCACGCCGTCCTGATGGATCCCCGCCTCGTGCGCGAAGGCGTTGTCGCCGACGATCGGCTTGTTGATCGGAATCGGGATGCCGGTGATCTGCGAGACCAAGCGGCTCGCGGCGTAGATCTGTTCGGTCACGACACCCGTCTCGAGCCCGAAGAAATCCTTGCGGGTGCGGAGCGCCATCACGATCTCGTCCATCGAGGCGTTGCCGGCGCGCTCGCCGAGTCCGTTGACCGTGCACTCGACCTGCCGCGCCCCCGCCTCGACCGCCGCGAGCGAGTTCGCGACCGCCATGCCGAGATCGTTGTGACAGTGCGCGCTCCAGCGCGCGTCCCGGCCACCCGGCGTCCCCGCGATCAGGCGCCGGAAGAGCGCGCTCGTCTGGTGCGGCAGCGCGTAGCCGGTCGTGTCGGGGACGTTCAACGTCACGGCGCCGGCACGAATCGCCTCGCCGAAGACGGTGACAAGGTACTCCGGGTCGCTCCGCGAGGCGTCCTCGGCCGAGAACTCGATGTAGTCGAGATGCTTCTTGGCGAACCCGACCGCCCAGGCGGCGGCATCGACCACCTCCTGCCGGCTCATCATCAGCTTGTGCTTCAGGTGGATGTCGGAGGTGGCGATGAAGATGTGGATGCCCGGGCGCTTGGCCTTCGCGACGGCGCGGATCGCGCGCTCGATGTCGTTCTCTTTCGTCCGGGACAGGCTCAAGACGATCGGCCGGGCGACCGCCTCGGCGACGCGGCTCACGGAGTCGTAGTCGCCCTCCGAGGAGGCGGCAAAGCCGGCTTCGATGACGTCGACGTTCAACTGCTCGAGCTGGCGGGCGATCGCGACCTTCTCCTCGACGTTCATCGAGGCGCCCGGCGATTGCTCGCCGTCGCGCAGCGTGGTGTCGAAGATCTGGACGTGGTTGGAATCGCTCGCTTGCATCGGTCGTTCGCTTCTCACCGCTCCGCCCCGAAAACGAAAACTCCCGCGTGGCCTGTCTGCGCCAGCGGGAGCAACTTCACGCGCGGTCGGCGCTGCGCTTGCTCTTACCGGAAGTTCCGCACTTTCGCGACCGGCTCCTCCCCCGGTCGGTCGCGCCGGGCCCTCGGCCGGCCGAGCACCCACGTCACGGGCCCCGACAGCGCGTAGAGCATGAAGGCCGTGAACAGGAAGATTTGCGGCTCCGCGATCACGAACTTCAGTCCCACGATGAGCGCCACCAGGATCCAGAGCGGCTGGCGGGGATTCAGATGGAAGCTCTTGAAGCTGTTGTAACTGACGTTGCTGACCATCAGGGCCGCCAGACCATAGATCACCACGAGCAGGATGATGTGCTTGTGGGTGGCCCCTTCGCCGCCGAAGAAGTAGTACAGCAGTACCGTCGAGGCAACGGTGTCGGCGGCGGCGGGAATCGGCAACCCCGTGAAATGCTTCTTCGCTCCGAGCTCAGCCTGGACGTTGAAACGCGCGAGACGGAGCGCGCCGCAGGCCACGTACAGCGACGCCGCGAGCCAGCCCCAGGTTCCCCAGGGCTCGAGCGCCCATTTGTAGACCAGGATTCCGGGCGCCACGCCGAACGCGACCAGATCGGAAAGCGAGTCGTATTCGATGCCGAATCGGCTCGTCGACCTGGTGAGCCGCGCGATGCGTCCGTCCAGGCCGTCGAAGACGTGCGCGATCAGGATGCACACCGCCGCGACCTGATACGAGCCGTCGATGGTCGCGATGATGGCGTAGAAGCCGGAAAAGAGACCACAGGTCGTGATCAGGTTCGGCAGGAGGTACACGCCGCGATGGAGCGGCTCGTCGCTCTGACGCTCCCGACGCCCGTGCACCAACCGCACCTCCGAGCTCACGAGTACGACCCCACGATCGTCACGCCGGCCGTCGTTCGATCCCCGATCGCCACGTGCAACTTGACCACCTCGGGAACGTAGAGGTCAAGCCGCGAGCCGAACATGATCATCCCGTACCGGTCGCCGCGCCGGACCTCGTCGCCGGCGGCGACCTTGCAGACGATCCGGCGCGCCAGCTGTCCCGCGATCTGGACGAACAGGATCCGTGCCCCGCGTCGGTCTTCGACCACGACCGCGTTGCGCTCGTTCAGCTCCGAGGCCTTGTCCAGGAACGCGGCGACGAACCGTCCGGGGAAGTGCTGCACGTGCCGGACGACCCCGTCCACCGGGATGCGATTCACGTGCACGTTCAGCGGCGACATGAAGATGCTGATGCGGCGGCACGCACCCCGGACGAACTGCTCCTCGTGCATCACGTCCGTGATGGCGACGACCTTGCCGTCGGCCGGGGCCGCGATCAGCCCCTCGCCCGCGGGCGTCAGGCGGTCGGGGTCGCGAAAGAAGTTCACGACGAGCCCCGCCAGCGCCACGAGCGGCCACGCGATGCAGCGTGGGGCGGACGCCAGGCCAAGCACGGCGAGCGCGACCGCGAGCGCGACGTACGTGTACCCCTCGCGGGCGAGCCTCATGCCAACGTGCCGGAGACCGCCGTCAGTTCCGAGCCTTGTCGACGAGGCGGTTCGACCCGAGCCACGGCATGAGAGCGCGCAAGCCCGCTCCGACCTTCTCGATCGGGTGATGCTCGGCCTCTTGGCGCAGCTCACGGAAATGCGGCTGCCCGCACTTGTGCTCGGTGATCCACTCGTCGGCAAACTTCCCGCTCTGGATCTCCGCCAGGATCCGCTTCATGGCCTCGCGCGCTTCCTGACCGATCACCCGCTTGCCGCGCGTCATGTCGCCGTACTCGGCCGTGTTGCTGATCGAGTAGCGCATGTTCGCGATGCCGCCCTCGTAGATGAGGTCGACGATGAGCTTCACCTCGTGCAGGCACTCGAAATAGGCCATCTCCGGCGCGTAGCCCGCCTCGACGAGCGTCTCGTAGCCGGCGCGGATGAGCTCGGTGAGGCCCCCGCAGAGCACCGCCTGCTCGCCGAAGAGGTCGGTCTCGGTCTCCTCGCGGAAGGTGGTCTCGATGATGGCCGCGCGCGCGCCGCCGATCGCCTTGCCGTAGGCGAGCCCGATCTGTTTGGTGTCGCCGCTCGGGTCCTGATGGACCGCGAGCAGGCACGGCACACCGCGACCGCGCTCGTACTCGCTGCGCACGAGGTGCCCGGGCCCCTTCGGCGCGATCATGAACACGTTGACGTCCTTGGGCGGCACGATCTTCTTGAAATGGATGTTGAAGCCGTGGCCGAAGGCCAGGTACTTTCCGGCCTTCATCCCCGGGGCGATCTCGCTTTCGTACGTCTCGCCCGCGAGCTCGTCCGGCACCAGGATCATCACGACGTCGCCCCACGCGGAGGCCTCGGCCGTCGCCAGCACCTTGAGGCCCGCGCCTTCCGCCTTCTTCCACGACGCGCTGCCGCGCCGCAGGCCAACCGCCACGTCGATGCCGCTGTCGCGGAGATTCAGCGCGTGCGCATGCCCCTGGCTGCCGTAGCCGATGACGGCGACCTTCTTGCCCTCGAGCTTGCCGAGATCGGCATCCTTCTCAGTGAAGACGTTCACGCGACCTTCTCCTTTTCGTCGATGGCGCCCACGAGCGTCCGCGTGCCGCGCCACATGGCGACTCGGCCCGTCCGTACGATCTCGGTGATCCCGAGCGGCTTCAACAGCTCGATGATGGCGGCGATCTTGTCCTGCTGTCCGGTGACTTCGACCACGTGCGACTGCGGTCCGACGTCGATGATCTTCCCGCGGAAGATGTCGACGATGTTCATGAGCTCTCCACGGGTGCGCTCGTCGACCTTGACCTTGATCAGGACGAGCTCGCGCTCGACGTGCGCGCCGTCCTTGAAGTCGGAGACGCGGATCACGGGCACGAGTTTGTTCAGCTGCTTGATCATCTGCTCGAGGACCGCGTCGTCGCCGGCCGTGACCAGCGTGATGCACGACACCGTCGGATCCATCGTCTCCGCGACGGCCAAGCTCTCGATGTTGAACCCACGGCCGCTGAACATTCCCGCGACGCGCGCCAGCACGCCGAACTCGTTCTCGACCAAGACCGAAATGGTATGTCGCATTGTGCCTCGTCCTGCAGCTCGGGGAGGGGTGCCTGGGCAGACACGCGGTTGCCGCGCGTTCCGCGAACGTCGCGCCACCGTTCGTCCGCGCGACGTCGAAACTCAGCGGTACTTGTTGAGGATCTCCATCATGCGGTCTTTGCCCGCGAGCTTCACCTTCTGCAGCCGCTTCCGCTCGACTTCTTCGTCCTGGTTCAGAAAGCCTTTGTGGTTGAACTGGGCGAGCCGTTTTTCCAGCTGCACGTGCTCGTCATAGAAGCGCTTCAGATCCGGCTCTCGATCGACCAGGGAGAGGATGAGCTGCTCGTCCTTAGCCTCCATGGGACACTCCTTTCAGTGCACGACCCGGCGGCGGGCAAGTACCGAAAAACATTGATGTTTGGCTTCTAATACACGATCCGGACCTTGTCAACGAAGCTCTGGATCCGACCGCCCGCCGAGGGCGAGCGCGCGCTTTGCGAGAGCTCCGCTTCGGGCGGGCGGACGTACGCGGGCGAGAGCGATGCGAGATCGTCGCCTTCCGGCGCGCGGCGCAAACGCGCCGCCGCGAGCCGCGCCACCGCGATCGGACTCGGCGGATGGGTCGCCGGAGCGTAGAGCCGCGCCCCATCGCCCAGGACGCGGCGGAACACGTCGCCGTAGACGTCGACGCCGTCGCCCACGAATGCGCACGGCCCGCCGACGGCCACCGCCAGCCCCGCCGCGTCGATCGCACAAGGCGCGCCGCGGCGATGGAACCCTTCGGCGTCGCGCTCGTACAATCCGGCATACACTTCGCGCTTGCGCGCATCGAGCACCGCGCAGACGCGACCTTCCGCCTCGGGCGCCGCCAGCGCCAACGCGTCCAGCGTCGGCACGCCGAGGAGGCGATAGGCCCCCGCGAAGGCGAGGCCTTTCGCGAAACTGAGCGCGATGCGCAACCCCGTGAACGATCCCGGCCCGATCGTCACGGCGATCGCGTCGCCGGCCCCGATCCGGCCGCCCTCCTCCAGCGTCTCGGCGACGAGACGCGGGAGGATGCCGGCGTGATTCGAGGTCGCGCGTTCGCTCCGCTCGGCCACGACGACCCCGTCGCGTACCAGCGCCACACCGCACCGCCACGTGGCGGTGTCGATCGCGAGGATCCGCATCAGGGGGCGCCCGCGCGCCGGGCAACCGTCACCCGGCGATGATGCGGGAGATGTCGTTGTAGAAGACGAACACCATCAGCGCGAGCAAGAGGAAGAGCCCGACCTGCTGCGCCACCTCCCGCTGCCGATTCGCGAGTGGCCGGCCCCGGACCGCCTCGAACGCGAAGAACAAGAGGTGGCCGCCATCGAGCACCGGCACCGGCAGCAGGTTCAGGACCCCGAGGTTCACGCTGATGAGACCGAGGAACCGGATCAGGTAGTCGAGCCCGCGCTCGGCTTGCTGACCCGCGGCCTGGACGATCAGGATCGGACCGCCGAGATCGCGCGCCGAGACCGATCCCTGGAAGATCTTCACGACGCTCAAGAGGGTCATCTTCACCCAGAAGTACGTCTCGTAGACACCGAGGCCGACCGCGTTCGCGAGCGACACCGGCGCGATCTCGACGTAGCGCTCGATCCCGATGAGATAGGCCTGGCCGGTCTCCTCTCCGAAGATCGTCTTCTCGGGTCGCTCCTCCGGAACCGCGGTCAGCGTCTCGACGGTGCCGTCCTCGCGCTTCACCTCGAGGCTGAGCGCACGGCCACCGCTCGCGCGGACGACCTGCGAGAGCGCGTCCCAGCTGGCGATCGCCTTCCCGTCGACGGAGATGACGACGTCGCCGCGCCGCACTCCGGCCTTCTGCGCCGCCATGCCCTCCATGACGCCGCCGATCTTCGCGGCCTCGGTCGGCGTGCCCGCCCCGTAGAGCGCGAACACGACCGAGAACGCCACCGCCGCGGTCGCCAGGTTCATCAGCGGTCCCGCCACGACGATCGCCGCACGCTTGGCGAGGGATTGCTGCGAGAACGCGCTCGCGGCCTCACCGCTCGGCACCTCGTCTTCCGGATCGTCGCCGAGCATCTTCACGTAGCCCCCGAGCGGGACGGCGCTCACGGCGTACTCCGTGACGCCGCGGCGCCACGCGAGCAGCCGGGGCCCGAAGCCGAGCGAGAATCGCAGGACCGTCACGCCCGACCATTTCGCGACCGCGAAATGCCCGAGCTCGTGCACGAAGATCAGGAGACCGAGGATCAGGATCGCGATCAGAATGTTGCCGCCCATGCGTCGTCCTTTTTCAGGGGTCTAGTGGCCGAAGAAGAACCGGGCGTAATAGTAGACGAGCGGGGCCGGGAAGACGAGACTGTCAATGCGGTCCAGCACACCGCCGTGGCCGGGGATGATCCATCCCGAGTCCTTGGCGCCGAACGCGCGCTTCAGCATGGATTCACAAAGATCGCCCACTTGGGCGAGACACCCTACCGCGAGCCCGAGGCCGACGACCTCGGCCCAATCGAGCGTCGGGAAGAACGCGAGCTTGCAGAACGCTCCGCCGAGGAGGTTGCCGAGCACCGCCGTCGCGCTGCCTTCGACGGTCTTCCCAGGGCTCACCGTGGGCATCAGCTTGTGCCGGCCGAACCACCGCCCTCCGAAGTAGCCCCCGACGTCCCCCGCCATCGCGATCACGACGGTGAAGATCACCCAACGCCAGCCCCCGACCCCGAGCGTCGCGTCGACCGGGTCCGGAAGCGCGTGCATCCACACGTAATGCGGCAGGAGGAACGCCGTGTAGAGGCTCCCGAGAAGCGTCAGGCCGAGGGCATCGACGCCGTGCCGCAGGTCGTCCTTGCGCGCCAACGCGAGGACGAGCCCGGCGACGACGACGGCGGCGAGCGCCATCGCGAATCGCTCCTGCGTCGGCACGAGCATCGCGCTCAACAGCAAGCCGCCCGCGGCGAGCCCGAACCCGCGATCCCAGGGGTCGGTCGGGAACGCCATTGCGCAATACTCGGTGACCCCGACGAGCGTCGCCACGCCGACGAGCCACACGAACGACGACCACGGGTTCCAGACGATCAGCCAGACGAGCAGCGGGATCGCGACCGCCGCGGTGGCCAGCCTAGTGCGCAGCACGCAGACGTTCGCGCTCGGCTTGCTCTCCGGTCCGACCGAACCGCCGCTCGCGCCGCTGGAAGTGCGCCACCGCGTCCAGGAACTCACGCTCCCGAAAGTCCGGCCAGAGCGTGTCGGTCACGTAGATCTCCGTATAGGCGATCTGCCAGAGCAGGAAATTGCTGACGCGCATCTCCCCGCTCGTACGGATCAGCAGATCGGGATCCGGAACGCCGGCCGTTCCCAGATGCGACGCCACGAGCTCCTGGTCCACGTCTTCGGGATCGACATCGCCGCGGCGGACCTTGCGCGCGATGGTGCGCATCGCATCGGTGATCTCCTCCCGGGCGCCGTAGCTCACCGCCAGGATCACGGTCATTCCGACATTGTGCCGGGTGTCCTCGATCGTCTGTCGAAGCGCCACCTGCACCTCGCGCGGCAAACGACGAAGGTTGCCGATCGCGAGCAGCCGGATGCCGTTCTTCATCATCTTCTTCAGCTCGGCGGCGAGGAAGTGGCGAAGGAAGCGCATCAACGCCGCGACCTCGTCGCGCGGCCGCTGCCAGTTCTCGGTCGAGAACGCGTACAGGCTCAGGTACTGGATGCCGAGCCGGCGCGCCGTCTCGACGATCTCCTGCACCGACTGCTTACCGCGGCGATGCCCGGTGATGCGCGTCAGGCCCCGCTGGGTGGCCCAGCGGCCGTTGCCGTCCATGATGATCGCCACATGACGTGGCAAACGCTCCTTGTCGATCGCGATCATCAGACGGCCAGGATTTCTTCTTCTTTACCCTTCAGGACCTTGTCGATCTTCTCGACGTACTCCTTCGTCAGGTGCTCGATGCGCTCCTGGTCGCGCTTGAGATCGTCGTCGGTGAGCTCCTTCTCCTTGTGGAGCTCCTTCATCATCTCGATGGCATCGCGCCGGTGCGCGCGCATCGACACCCGAAACTCCTCGGCGACCTTCTTCACGTGCTTCACGAGCTCGCGGCGGCGCTCCTCGGTGAGATCGGGGATGGGAATGCGGATGATCTTGCCGTCGTTCTGCGGCGTGAGGCCGAGATCCGACTGGAGGATCGCCCGCTCGACCTCGCCGATCGCGCTCCGGTCGAACGGCTGGACGACCAGCAAGCGCGGCTCGGGCGCCGACAGCGATGCCAGCTGGTTCAACGGCGTCTTCGCGCCGTAGTACTCGACGATGATGCCGTCGAGGAGCGCCGTCGTGGCGCGCGCCGTCCGCAGGCGCGCGAGATCGCGCTTGAACGCGGCGACCGTCTCGTCCATCTCCTTCTTGCAGTCGTCAATGATCGAGCCCATTCAGTCCCCCTTCCCCGTGCCGGCCGCGAGCCCGCCCGGCTGCGCCTCGGCGTGAACGATCGTGCCGATCGGATCGCCGAGTACGGCCTTCCTGATGTTCCCCGGCTCGAGCAAGTTGAACACGATCACCGGCAGCCCGTTGTCCATGCAGAGCGAGATCGCGGTCGCGTCCATGACTTTGAGCTCGCGATTCAGCACCTCGATGTAGGTGAGCTCGCGATAGCGGATCGCGGCGGGATCCTTCACGGGATCGGCGCTGTACACGCCGTCGACCTTCGTCGCCTTCAGGATCACCTCGGCGCCGATCTCCATCGCACGGAGGCTCGCGGCGGTATCCGTGGAGAAGTACGGGTTGCCGGTGCCCGCGCCGAAGATGACGACGCGCCCCTTCTCCAGATGGCGCGTCGCGCGCCGGCGGATGTAGGGCTCGGCGACCTCCTGGATCGCGATCGCCGACTGGACGCGCGTGCTGACACCGAGCTTCTCGAGGGCGTTTTGCAGCGCGAGGCTGTTGATGACGGTCGCGAGCATGCCCATGTAGTCGCCGGTCGCCCGGTCCACGCCGAAGGCGCTTCCGGCGAGCCCCCGGAAGATGTTGCCGCCGCCCACGACGAGCGCGAGCTCGCACCCGAGGTCGTGGACCTCCTGGATCTCGCGCGCGAAGGTACCGACCGCGTCGGCGCTGATGCCAAAGCCCGCGCTCCCGGCGAGCGCCTCTCCGCTGATCTTGAGAAGGACTCGCCGATAACGCAGCGATGAATTGGAGACGCCCGACCCCCGCGACGACGAGCCGGGATCCATAGCTTCCCCGCCCCGACTAGGGCTTGGGGGCCCCGTCATCGCCCTGGGCCTGGTCAATGCCTTCGCCGAGCTGGAAGCGCATGAACCGCCGGACGGAGATGTTCTCGCCGAGCTTTGCGATCGCGTCGGCGACGACCTGACGAACGGGCTTGCCCGGCTCTTTCACGAAGTCCTGATCGAGCAGACAGATCTCCGCGACGTACTTGTCGATTTTGCCTTCGACCATCTTCGCGACGACCTGCGGCGGCTTCCCGGACTGAGCGGCCTGCGCCGCGTAGATCTCGCGCTCGCGATCGAGCTCGGCGGCGGGAATCTCGTCGCGGCTCACGTACAGCGGCCGCGCCGCGGCCACCTGCATGGCGAGGCCCCGAGCGAACTGCTGGAAGTCGTCCGTGCGCGCCACGAAGTCGGTCTCGCAGTTCACCTCGATCAGCACGCCGATCTTGCCGCCAGCGTGGATGTACGAGCCAATGACGCCTTCCGCGGTCGCCCGACCGGCCTTCTTGGCGGCCGCCGCGAGCCCCCGCTCGCGCAAGTAACGCACCGCCCCTTCGAAGTCGCCGCCGCTCTCACGGAGCGCGGTCTTGCAGTCCATGAACCCGGCGCCGGTCTTCTCGCGCAGGTCCTTCACGTGCTGCGCACTGACCTCACTCATCCGATGTCGCTCCCCGCAGACTCCTCGACGGCGGAATCATCCGACATGCCCGGCGCCCCGAGGTCTTCCTCCTCGGCGCCCTGCCCACGCTGACGCTCTTCGGCGAGCGCGCGGCCTTCGAGCACGGCGTCCGCGATCGCCGTGCAGAAGAGCCGGATCGCACGGATCGCGTCGTCGTTCCCGGGGATCTTATAGTCGATGACGTCCGGATCGCAGTTCGTATCGACGGCGGCGACCACAGGGATGCCGAGCTTATTCGCCTCCTTGACCGCGATCTCTTCCTTCTTCGGATCGACGATGAAGAGCGCATCGGGAAGCTTGCGCATGTTCTTGATGCCGCCGAGCGAGGCGATGAGCTTGTCGCGCTCGCGCGAGATCATGATCAGCTCCTTCTTGGTGAGCGCCTCTTTCATCGCCTCGCTCTCGAGGGTTTCCTCGTGCTTGCGCAGGCGATCGATGGATTGCTTGATGGTCTGGAAGTTCGTGAGCATGCCGCCGAGCCAGCGGTTGGTGACGTAGTACATCCCGCACCGCTCGGCTTCCTCGCGAATGGCGTCCTGCGCCTGCTTCTTGGTGCCCACGAAGAGGATCGTCCCGCCGTCGGCGACGAGCTCGCGAACGTACGCGTAGGCGTCGCGGAACATGCGGACGGTCTGCTGCAGGTCGATGATGTAGATCCCGTTGCGTGCCCCGAAGATGTACGGCTTCATCTTGGGGTTCCAGCGACTCGTCTGGTGGCCGAAATGCACTCCGGCCTCCAGGAGCTGTTTCATCGTCACTTCGCTCATACGAGTACTCTCATGCGGACTCCTTCACGCGCGGATCAATGAAATTGACGCGGCCGAGATCGCACGGCCGCGAACGGGTTCCTATAGCGCAAACGAAACGGGAGGCGCAAATACGAAGGCCGGGCGGGGGGCTATGAGTTCATCGACTCCATGAACTCCTGGTTGTCCTTGGTGCCCTTGATCTTGTCGGTCAAGAACTCCATGGCCTCGACGGTATTCAACTGCGACAGGAGCTTGCGGAGGATCCAGACCCGGTTCAGGACTTCCCGCGAGAGCAGCAGCTCCTCCTTGCGGGTTCCCGATCTATTGATGTCCAGCGCCGGGAAGATGCGCTTGTCCATGAGGCGACGGTCGAGGTGCACCTCCATGTTACCGGTGCCCTTGAACTCCTCGAAGATCACCTCGTCCATCCGGCTCCCGGTGTCGACCAGCGCCGTCCCGATGATCGTGAGGCTCCCGCCGTCCTCGATGTTGCGGGCGGCCCCGAAGAACTTCTTCGGCCCGCGCAGGGCGTTGGAGTCGACGCCGCCCGAGAGGATCTTGCCGCTCGGGGGCACGACCGAATTGTACGCGCGCGCGAGCCGCGTGATCGAGTCGAGGAGGATGACGACGTCCTTCCCGTGCTCGACCAGGCGCTTCGCCTTCTCGATCACCATCTCGGCGACCTGTACGTGCCGGGTCGCCGGCTCGTCGAACGTCGAGCTCACGACCTCCCCCTGCACCGAGCGCTGCATGTCGGTCACTTCCTCCGGTCGCTCGTCGATCAGGAGGACGATCAACACCACTTCCTTGTGGTTCTGGGTGATGCCGTGGGCGATGTTCTGCAACATCACGGTCTTGCCGGTACGCGGCGCCGCGACGATGAGGCCGCGTTGCCCTTTGCCGATCGGCGACACGAGATCGATGATGCGCGTCGTGTACTCGTCGGGGTTGTGCTCGAGCCGGAGGTGCTCGTTCGGGTAGAGCGGCGTGAGGTTGTCGAAGAGGATCTTCTCGCGCGCCCGCTCCGGTTCCTCGTAGTTGATCGCCTCGACCTTGAGCAGCGCGAAGTACCGCTCGCCCTCTTTTGGAGGCCGGATCTGCCCGGAGACCACGTCGCCCGTGCGGAGATTGAAGCGGCGAATCTGGCTCGGGGAGATGTAGATGTCGTCCGGACCGGGGAGGTAGTTGTAGTCGGGCGCGCGCAGGAAGCCGAAGCCGTCGGGAAGAATCTCGAGCACGCCCTCGCCGTAGATGAAGCCGTTCTGCTCCGTCTGCGCCTGCAGAATGGCGAAGATGAGCTCCTGCTTCCGCATCGCCGAAGAGCCCTCGACGTTGAAGTCGCGCGCGAGCTGCGCGAGCTCGGCGATCTTCTTGTCCTTGAGCTCCTTGAGGTTCAGGCCTCCGGGCGACTGCCCGTTCGCGGTCGTCGCGGGCGCCGCCGCGGGCGCCGCCGGCTCGAGGCTCGAACTCTGATCTTCCTGTGCCTGCTGGACGTCGGCCCGCGCGCGCGTTCGTACCATGGGTTGCTCCTCTACCGGACTCTCGGATCTTCCCTGGATGGAGTTCGTGAGTGTGAGTGTGTCGCCCTCGCGGGCACGAAGCGTGTCAGGGAAGCACGGACGGCGGGGTGCTACAGATCAGATCATCCGGCGGCGATTCTTTCAGCGCCATCCACCGCGGCACAACGTCGATACCCGCTTCGCACCTCTCCGGCTCTTCGAGCGCCGGCCTTCCCTCTGTCCAAGGATCATCGAACAGCGGACCACCACGTCGACTCGGCTGCGTATTTCAGGGTGCTGTTTGGAGGAGTGACTAACGTTGGATGTGAGAGCGACCTTCAGCCTCTCTCCCTCCCCGCCTCAACAACGACTCGGCGCGGACGCTAAACGAAGGCCATAGTGATGTCAATAGCGAAGTCGCGCGGAACCGCGACCGACGCGCACTAGAGCGAGACTATCGCGGCGATCGCGTATCACGTTACGCGCGCAATGCTTCGAGCAGCGCGACCATGTCGGGCCAGAGCTCGGCGCGGAAGGTCATCACGGCTCCTCGTACGGGGTGGACGATGCCGAGCGACGCGGCGTGCAGCGCCTGTCGCGCGATGAGCGCCGTCCCGACCCCGCGCGCACGGCCGTAGACCGTGTCGCCGACGATCGGATGGCCACGCGAGGCCAGGTGCACGCGGATCTGATGCGTCCTCCCCGTCTCCGGCGCCGCCTCGACGAGCGTCGCCCCGGCAAAACGCTCGACGACCCGGATGCGCGTCACGGCGGGACGCGCACGTGTCGCCCGCGTCGACATCTTCTTCCGTTCCACCGCATGGCGACCAATAGGTGCATCGATTCGGAGCACATCGGGCCCCACGCGACCGCGTACGACGGCGAGATAGCGCTTCTCCACCATCCGCGCCGCGAACTGCTTGGCGAGATGATCGAGGGCGGACGCCGTACGGGCGACGACCATTACCCCGGAGGTGTCGCGATCGAGTCGGTGGACGATGCCGGGGCGCATCGCGTCGTGGCCAGGCATCGGCCCCCAGCGATGCAGCAGGGCGTTCACGAGCGTCCCCTGCCACCGCCCCGGCGCCGGGTGCACCACCATTCCCGGCGCCTTGTCTATGACCACGATCGTGTCGTCCTCGTAGAGGACACGGAGCGGCAGCGCCTCGGGCTCCGCCACCGTCGTCGCCGCGACCGAGACGTCGACCGCGATCTCCTCGCCCGCCCGCACGAGCCGTCCCGCCTTGCGGGCACGACCGCCGATCGTGACCTTCCCGGCGTCGATGAGCTGCCGCACCTGCGACCGCGAGACGCCGAGGCCGCTCTCCGCGACGAACGCGTCGAGGCGCCTCCCGGCCGTCTCGCCCGCGACGACGAGCACGTGGCGGGTCACGTTCGCGCGAGGATGGCGCGTGCCTCCGCGACGTCGCGCGCGATCTGCGCCACCAACGCCTCGACCGAAGGAAACGCGGCCTCGCCACGCAGCCGCTCGACGAAACCGACCACGAGGCGCTCACCGTACACGTCCGCGTCGAAATCGAAGAGGTAGACCTCGAGGGTGCGTGGAGCAGCGCCGAAGGTCGGATTGGTGCCGATGCTGGCGGCGCCGTCGAGCCACTGCCCTCCGCGACGTACCCGCACCGCGTACACGCCGTCAGGCGGCCACATGCCGGCGTGCACGCGAATGTTCGCGGTCGGGAATCCCATGGCCGCGCCCCGCTGCCGACCGCGCACGACGATGCCGCCGAGGCGATGCGGCCGTCCGAGCATCGTCGCGGCGAGCCGCACGTCGCCGCCGGCGATCGCCCGCCGCACCGCCGAGCTCGAGACGTCGTGGCCGTCGACGCGGATCGGCCCCACCACCTCGACCGCGAAGCCGAGGCGCTCCCCGAGCGCGGTCAGCAGCGTCGCGTCGCCCCTGCGTCCGTGCCCGAAGCTCACCTTGTGCCCGACGACCACGCGCGACGCGCCGACGCGCTCCACGACGAACCGTTCGACGAACGCCTCCGCCGACAGCTCCGCGAACGCCGCCGTAAAGTGCTGCAGGATCAGCACGTCGATGCCGGTCGCGGCGAGGAGCGCGACGCGATCCCGCAACGAGGTAATGAGCGCCGGAGCCTGATCCGGCCGCAGCACCGCCACCGGGTGCGGATGGAAGGTGATCGCAACCGCCTCACCGCCGCTCGCCCGCGCCGCCGTCACGACACGCTCCAGAATGGCCTGATGCCCGCGATGGACGCCGTCGAAGGTTCCCAACGTCAGTACGGGCGCGACGAATCGTCGCGAGCTCGCGGCGATGTGCCGGACGACGTCCACGCTCAAAGCGCCTGGAGCTTCTCCCGGGCCTGAGCCGCCTCCGGCGAGGACGGATAGTCGTTGAGCACCTTCTGGAAGGCGAGCCGCGCTTCGCTCTTGTTCCCCATCTGCTGGAACGCGAGCCCGATCTTCAGGACGGACGCCGGCGCGCGATCGCTCCTGGGATGTTGCTGTCGAACCTGGTTGAAGTTCAGAATCGCCTGGTAGTAGTCGGCGAGCATGTAGTACGACTCCCCGATCCAATACTGCGCGTTCGGCGCGAGCGGCGATTCGCGGTTGGTGCGCAGGAACTCGCGGAGCGATTGGATCGCCTTGTCGTACGACCCTTGCCGGACGAGCGTGATGCCTCGGCGATAGTCGTCGGGTAGCTCCTTCGCCTCTTCCTTGGAGAGATCGGTCGCGGCGATCTCCGGACGCGGCGGTGCGGGTGTCGCCGTCGGCACTGGCGCGGGCGTCGCCGCCGTTCCGTCCGACGACAGCACCGGCACCCCCTCGATCGGGCTCGTGGAGGGCGCCGGGCGATGTCCTTCCAGCGCCCCGACACGCGCTTCCAGATCGTCGAGACGCGACGTCATGGTTTGCGCGCCCCGCGACGAGTACCGCACCTCGTCGACCCCGCCGCGCACCTTCGCGACGTCCCGCTGCATGGAGTCGAAGCTCGCGCGGGTGTCGGCGAGCTGCGTCCGGAGACGCCGTTGCTCGCGTTGCAGCTCCTGGACGTCGGCCTGCGTCGCGCAACCGCCGAGGGCGACGACGAGCGACACGGCCACGAGCGCCGCAAGAGGAGCGAGTTGCCGTCCGTTCATCGTGATTCCGCCTCGCGTCCGCAGCGCGCGCACGCTACCGGTGCGGCTTCTACTCCGACGGAGGAACGAAGTGCACGCGCCGGTTTCGCGCGTAGCACTGTTCACCCGCGTCGCGACAGAGCGGCAGCTCTTCTCCGTAGCTGATGGTGGTCAACCGATCCGATGCGACGCCGAGCGAGACGAGATAATCCTTGACCGCCTTCGCGCGCTTGGCGCCGAGCGCCAGGTTGTACTCCACCGTGCCGCGTTCGTCGCAGTGGCCTTCGATCTCGGTGCGGGCGCGCTTGTTCTCCTTCAACCACTCGGCATTGGCCGCCAGCACGTCGCGGCCGCTGCCGTCGAGCTCGTAGGAGTCGTAGGCGAAGTGCACGTCCTTGAGGACCCCGTCCTCCTCGGGACCGAGGCCACGCTTGTAGCGACCGAGGCTGCTGCTCTCGTTCAGCGACTCCTCGCTGCCGGCGCCCGTCGCGTCGCCGATGCTCGACTCGTCCGAGATGCGCTTCTTCTTGGCGCACCCGGTCGCGGCGACGGCCGCCACCATCACCAACACCGCGACGATGCGAATCGATCGTGCCATCGTACCCCTCCTCGACCTAAGCGCGGCGCTCATTCGAGCCAACGCGACCAGGCGGGACTGCTATCATCGCCCCCTGGTGGGGTCAATCGAGTTTGCCGTGTTCCGGCCGCATCCGAGAGGTAGATCGCACCGCTGCCGTCGCGCGTCGAGCTGAAGATCAGGTAGCGCCCGTCGGGCGACCATGACGGATCCTCGTTGTCGCCACGCGTGCTGGTGATCCGCTTCACGTCGCCCCCACCGAGCGCGACGGTGAAGACCTGGAAGCGGCCTCCCAGGCGGCTCGCGTACGCGATCCGATCCCCCTTCGGTGACCAGGCCGGCGACGTATTGTAGCTCCCCTCGAAGGTCACGCGGCGCGGAGTGCCACCCTGTGCGCTCACCACGTAGATCTGCGGCCCGCCGCCGCGATCCGAACAGAACACGATCGACTGGCCGTCCGGCGACCACGACGGCGAAACGTCGATGCTACGGTCCTTGGTGACGAAGTGCATGATCTGCCCGTCGGGATCGAGGAGCGCGATGTCCGTAGCGCCGCCGTTCTCGAGGGCGACGGCGATCGCCCGACCGCCCGGCGACCACCGGCCTCCGAGATTCAGGCCGTGCCGCGACGACACGAGGCGCTTGTCGCCGCCGAGGTCGGCGACGAACAGGCTCGGATTGCCCGACACGAACGAGGTGAAGAGGAGCGAGCGGCCGTCGGGGCTCCACGACGGCGCCAGCGCGATCGACCCGTCGCGGGTCACGGCGCGCAGGTCGCCGGCGTCGATCGACATCGCGTAGATTTCCTTGAACCGCCCCTTGCGGCGCGACGCGAACGCGATCCGCGACTCGAACGGACCACGCTCGCCGGTCAGGATCTGCATGACCTCGTCGGCGAAGCGGTGCGAGACGCGGCGGAGCTCGTCGTCGCCGGCGCGATACCGCTTGCCGCCGATCTGCTTGCCCTCCACGACATCGAACAGCCGCGCCTCGACGACGAGGCCGTCGCCGTCCCGCTCGACCGTTCCCTTGACGAGCGCCTGCGCCCCGACCGTCGACCAGTCGCGGAAGTCGATCGTCTCGGCCGTCACGCCGGACTGCTGCGAGTTCTCGATGTACGCGGCGCGATCGATCACCCGGAAGAGGCCCGACAGGTCGAGGTCCTTGGCGACGATGTCGGCGAACGTTCCCGCCTCGCGCTCGGCGCCCGACGTGGACTTGAGCGGCGACACGGCGATCGGGAAGCTCGTCGCGCCCGGTCCGACGATCGTACCGCGGACCTGGGCGCCCGCCTCTCCCGCCGCGCCGAGCGTCCCGAGCGCGATCACGATCCCAATGACCCAGCGTGCCCTACGTCCCACCATCGTTCCTCCTTGCGACACCCGCTACCGCTGCTGCAGATCGGCGGGACGAAACTTCAGCTCCACGTCGGCGAAGTCGCTGCGATACGCCTCCGGTGGCGGCGGCAGCGGTCCGGCGCCCTTCACGGCGCGCTCGACCGACGCGTCGAAGCTCTGGTCGCCCGACCGCTCCGTGAGCCGGATGTTCGTGATCTCTCCGGAGGGCAAGATGCTGAACTGAACCGTGACGCGCAAGTCACCGCGCGTCCCGACCCACGCCCAGCGTTCTTTGATGCGGCTCAACATTTGATTGTAGTAGACGACGAACTCGAGGCCGCGCACCGCACCACCGCCGCCCGGCCCCTCGCCTCCGATGCCGGCCGGTCCGGTGAGGGTCTTGGCCCTGCCGCCCTGACCGCCGCCGGGTCCGGTCGCGCCGCCGATCCCGCCGGCCTGCCCTTCCCTCTCGACCTTCGCCTCGACGCCCTTGATCGCCTCGGCGAGCTTCCCGTCGAGATCGTCGTCGGAGCGCCCGGCGGTCGGCCCCGGGCGGGGACGCGCGTCGGCGCCGGGCGTCGCACCCGCCTGCGGTCGCCGCGTCGCCTCGACGGGAGCGGGTGTGGCCTTCTTCGCGGCGGCGACCACCGTCGTCGCGCTCGGCTTCGGCTTCGCGGTCGCGGCCGCCGTGGCGCTCGGACGCGGGCTCGGCTTCCCGGTCGGCCGCGCCGTCGGGAGCGTCGTCGGCTGCGCCGTCCGCTGCACCCGCAGCGTCGTCGTCACGCGCGGCGTCGCGACGGGCGTGCCGAGCGGCACGGCCTCCGGATCGTGCTCGTCCTCCGGCACCGGCGGCGGCTCCTCGGCCTTGGCGAGCTGCTCCGGTGGAAGCGGTGGCTCGGGCGGAGGCGGAGGCGGCGGCTCCGGCTCCGGCGGCGGAGGAGGCTCCGGCGGCGGCTTCGGCGCCGCTTTCGCTTTCGCGGCGGCCGCTCCCCCGATCGGGCCTTCGAGGAGCTCCCCGCCGAGCGCGTTCGGATCGACGATCTCGACCGTGTACGCGGTCGGATGGGGCGCCGGCAACGGATGCGGCGCGAAGAAGATGAGGGCGACCGCCAGCAGGTGCACGAGGAGCGAGAGCGCGATCCCAGACGGCGACCACCCGCTTCCGTTGCGCGGTCCGTCCCCGCGGCCCCGTCGTGCGTCCGCCATAGGACGCGCTCAACCCCCGCGGGCGCGTTCGGACACGGTGGCGTCGGAGGATCGCCGGTCTCCCGCGCGTGCGGGCGCGGTCTCCGGAGCCGGCTCGGTCACCATCCCGAGCTTGTTGATGCCGGCCTCCTTGATCGCCGCGATGACGCCGACGACGTCCCCGTACGGCACGCTACGGTCCGCGCGCAGCAGCACCGCCCGGTCCGGGCTCGACCGGCCGATGGCGGCGAGCTTGGCGCGCAGCTCGGCGAGCGCGATCTGGTTGTCGTTCAGATAGACGCTGCCGTCTTTCGTGAGCCCGACGACCAGCGGATCCTCCTGGCTGTTCAGCCCGGCGGCGCGGGTCTTCGGCAGGTCGACGCTCACGCCTTGCTGGATGATCGGCGCCGTCACCATGAAGATGACGAGCAGCACCAGCATCACGTCGACGAGCGGCGTGACGTTGATCTGGGCGATCGAGCCGCCCCCGCTGCCGCGACTATCGAACGCCATGGTCCGCCCCGCGCGTCATTTGAGAAAGTGCCGTTCGGCGATGTTCAGGAACTCGGACGCGAAGTTCTCCATCTCGGTTCCGAGCACCCGCACGCGGTCGGCGAAGTAGTTGTAGGCCATGACGGCGGGGATCGCGGCCGCGAGACCGATCGCCGTCGCGATCAACGCCTCCGAGATGCCGGGCGCGACGGCCTGGATGCTCGAAGACTGCGTCGTGCTGAGGCCGCGAAAGGCGTTCATGATGCCCCACACCGTACCGAAGAGCCCGACGAAAGGCGCCGCGCTCGCCGTCGTCGCGAGGAAGGTGAGCGACTTCTCGAGCTTGGTGGTCTCCTGCAGGGCCGCGCGCTTCATCGCGCGCTCGACGTTCTCGACGCCGCCGAGGTCGGTCGACATGTCGTCGCCCGGAGCCGCCTCGCGCTTCGCGCGCGTGATGCGAACGAGCTCCTGATAGCCGGACCGGAACACCTGGGCCACCGGGCTCGCCTTCAGGTCGAGGCTCGCCGTGTTGATCGCGGTCAGGTTCTTCGCGTCCCAGAAGATGTCGATGAAGCGCTCCGACTCGCGCTCGGCGCGCCGCAACTGCCGGCGCTTCGTGAAGATGATCGCCCAGCTCATGACCGAGAATCCGAGCAGCAGGAGCAGGACGAGCTGCACCACCGCTCCCGAGCCCGTGACCATGTCGATGATGGTCTCCTGCGGCCGGGTGATCGTGAGCGGATCAGCGGATTGAACGACTAACTCGCGGACAGCGGATTCCCACATGCGCACCTCACGGCACCCTCGACCCTGCACCCCACCGCGCTTCCGTCTCGCGACGAAGCCGGCACGCTAGCCCAGGGGGGTGAGGCAGTCAATTACGCGTCGTTACAGGACAATTCGTTTGACTAGCGGCCAGTCGCGTGCGATATGACGCGCTTGTCTTCGCCCGCACCGGGCCCTGTCACTCGGGCGTCGGCCGCACACTCACGAGACACACGGGCACGAACCAATGGCCATCCGATACATCGACGAGCTCGACCTCGCCGGCAAGCGGGTCTTCATCCGCGCCGACTTCAACGTGCCGCTGAAGAACGGCGCCATCACCGACGCGACCCGCATCGAAGCGGCCCTCCCGACGGTACGGCACGCGCTCGCCGGCGGCGCGCACGTCGTCCTCGCATCGCACCTCGGCCGCCCCAAGGGCGGTCCCGACCCGAAGCTTTCCCTGAAGCCGGTCGCCGAGCGCCTCGCCGCGCTCCTGCACCTCGAGGTGAAGCTCGCGCCCGATTGCGTCGGCCCCGAGGTCGAAGGGCTCGCCCGCTCGCTCGATCGCAAGGACGTGCTGCTGCTCGAGAACCTCCGCTTCCATCCGGAGGAGGAAAAGAACGATCCCGGCTTCGCGCGGCAGCTCGCCGCCCTCGCCGACGTCTACGTCGACGACGCGTTCGGCGCCGCGCACCGCGCCCACGCGTCGACCGAGGGCATGGCGCGGCTCGTACCGGTGCGCGCCGCCGGCCTCCTCATGAAGAAGGAGGTCCGGGCGCTCTCGAAGGTGACCGAGCACCCCGAGCGGCCGCTGGTCGCCATCCTCGGCGGCGCCAAGGTCTCGGACAAGATCAAGGTGATCGAGCACTTGCTCACCAAGGTGGACACGCTGCTCATCGGCGGCGCGATGGCGTACACGTTCCTGCGCGCGCAGGGACAGACCACGGGTGATTCCCTGGTCGAGGAGGATCGCGTCGACGTCGCCCGCCAGGTGCTCGCGCGCGCCAACGAGCTCGGCGTGGCGCTCCGCCTCCCGACCGACCACCTCGTCAGCAGCGCGATCGACGGCAGCGCGCCGGCCGAGGTCGCGACCGCCATCGCCGCCGGCAAGAGGGGCGTCGACGTCGGCCCCGCCACCGTCGAGCTCTATCGCGGCGAGATCGCCAAGGCCCGCACGATCTTCTGGAACGGACCCATGGGCATCTTCGAGGTCGACGCCTTCAGCAAGGGCACGACGGCGATCGCCGACGCGCTCGCCGACAGCAAGGCGCTCACCGTGGTCGGCGGCGGCGACTCGATCGCCGCCCTCTCGCGCTCCGGGCGCAGCGGCGACATCACGCACATCTCGACGGGCGGCGGCGCGTCGCTCGAGTTCCTCGAGGGTCGCGTACTCCCCGGTCTGGCGGTTCTCGAGCAATGAAGAAGCCGACCGGACGCCGCCCCCTTCTTGCCGGCAACTGGAAGATGCACGCGACGCGCCCCGAGACGACGGCGCTGATCGACGGCATCAAGGAAGCCGCCGCCGCGCGCGACCGCGACGTCCTGGTCGCCCCGCCCTTCACCGCGCTCGAGACTGCGGCCAGGGTGCTCGCCGGCACGAGCATCGGCCTCGCCGCGCAGAACCTCCACGCCGAGCCGAAGGGCGCCTTCACCGGCGAGGTCGCCGCCGAGATGCTGAAAGACGTCGGCTGCGGCTGGGTCATCATCGGACATTCCGAGCGCCGCCAGTACTTCAACGAGACGAACGAGATGGTGCGGCAGAAGATCGGCGCCGCGCTGCGCGCCGGCCTGACGTCCATCGTCTGCATCGGCGAGACGCTGCGCGAGCGGGAGGCCGACAACACGCTGCCCGTCATCGAGCGCCAGGTGCGCGAAGGGCTCGCCGGCCTCTCGCGGGAGGCCGTGAAGGGCCTCGTCATCGCCTACGAGCCGGTGTGGGCCATCGGCACCGGCAAGACGGCCACGCCCGAGCAGGCGGAAGAAGTCCACGCCGCCATCCGCGGTCTGCTCCGCGAGTTCGCCGGCGAGACGGGTTCCGAAGCCGTCCGGATCCTGTACGGCGGCAGCGTCAAGGCCGACAACGTCGATGCGCTGATGGCGCAACCGAACATCGACGGCGCCCTCGTCGGCGGCGCGAGCCTCGACCCGGCCGCGTTCAGCCGCATCATCGCGTTTCAATAGGAGCTCGTGACCTCATGACCATACTCATCACCGTCGTCCACGTGATCGCCTGCATCGTCCTCGTGCTCGTCGTCCTCCTGCAGGCCGGCAAGGGCGCCGACATGGGCGCCGTTTTCGGCGGCGCCAGCAGCACGATCTTCGGCAGCAGCGGCGCGGGGAACTTCCTCACCCGCCTCACGACCGGCGCCGCCGTCGTGTTCATGACGACCTCGCTCGCCCTCACCTACGTCGGCTCGCACGGCGGCCACTCGACGATCATGCCGGAGAGCGGCCTGCCGAGCGCCGCGCCGGCCGAGCCCGCGACCGACGCCGGCGGCGCCGCCGACCCCGAAGCCGCCGCGGTCGCGGACAGCGCGCCCGCCGCCGCGCCCGCGGAAGGCGGCGCCGCGCCGGCGGCGCAAGATGAGGCCGCCGCGCCGGCCGGCGAAGCGGCACCCGCGCCGCAGGCCGCGCCCGCCGACGAGCCCGCACCCGCCGCACCGTAACGGAGGAAGAAGCGTCCGCGCGAGAGCCCGCGCCGCCACCGCGCGCTCTCGACAGTCAGCGGTCGCGATGGTAGCTCTCGACCGCTGTCACGCGAGGATGGCGAAATGGCAGACGCGCTAGTTTGAGGGGCTAGTGGGGTAACACCCGTGGGGGTTCAAGTCCCCCTCCTCGCACTGGATTTTTCGGCAACCTACCCCGGTGGGAAGCCATCCCGCGCATGCCGAAGGTCAGCGGCGCGTCACGATCGGACCTGCTCGACCTCCCGAAGAGGGCCACCCGGTCGGCGCTGATCCCGGTCGGCTGCCCGGGTCCGCAAGTTCGGCCCAGCGAAACGCCCGCCCGCGCTGCGAGTCGTCTCGTGGGACCGCTATCGCGGCTGAGAACCCCGGACCCACATTCGGGAAAACGTCGGGCACTACGGCGCCCAACCCCTCGCCCGCGGGGCGCCTCCCGGATGGCAAGCGGCTTGCAGCACCCGCGGAAAATGAGCATCGAATCGCACTTGCCGGAGGCCAGCACCGCCGCTGCCCTCTTCACGGATCGGCGCGACGCTGGCCGCCGGCTCGCCGCGCGGCTGATGCCCTTCCGCAACGAGGCGCCGGCGGTGCTGGCGTTACCCCGCGGCGGCGTCCCGGTCGGCTACGAGATCGCCCGGGCGCTCGTCGCGCCGCTCGACGTGATCGTGGTCCGGAAGCTCGGCGCCCCCGGCCAGCCGGAGCTCGGCATCGGGGCGGTGGTCGACGGCGACTCTCCGCTCGGCGTCTTGAACCAGGAGATGATGCGCGCGCTCGGCGTGTCGCAGGACTATCTCGACCACGAGGTCGCGGCGCAGCTCGCCGAGATCCGCCGCCGGCAGTCCGTCTATCGTGGCGGACGTACCCGGGTGCCGATCGCCGGCCGCACCGCGATCGTCGTCGACGACGGCCTCGCGACCGGCAGCACGATGCGCGCGGCGCTCCGGAGCATCCGGCGCGCCGATCCAGCGCGCCTGGTGCTCGCCGTCCCGGTGGCGCCCGCCGACACCCTCTCGGAGCTCTCGAAAGAGGTCGACGAGACGATCTGCCTCGCGACGCCCGAGCCGTTCGGCGCGGTCGGCTTCTTCTATCGAGACTTCGGTCAGACGCGCGACGACGAGGTGATCCATCTCCTCGACGCCGCGCGCCGGGCCCTGGACCCGCATGCCCGCGAAGATGCCCGAGCGGACGAATAACGCCGCCGTCGCCGACGCCCTCGACGAGGTCGGAACGCTCCTCGCGGCGCAGGACGCGCACCCGTCGCGCGTCGTCGCCTACCATGGCGCCGCGGAGATGGTCCGCGCCCTCCCCGAGCCGCTCGCTCCGGATGGTCGGCGCACCGGCGTCCAGCTCCCCGGCATCGGACCGAGCCTCGCCCGTGCGATCGGCGAGCTCGCGGCAACAGGGCGCCTCGGGCTGCTCGACCGCCTGCGCGGCCACGACGACGGCGAGGCGCGCCTCACGACGGTCCCCGGCATCGGCCTCGCCCTCGCCCACCGCATCCACGAAACGCTCGGAATCGAGACCCTGGAGGAGCTCGAACTCGCCGCGCGCAGCGGGCGCCTGGCGCGCGTCCCGGGCATCGGGGCGCGCCGCGCCCGCATGGTGCTGACCGATCTGCAGGCGCGCCTCGAGGCCCGTCTCGTGCGCCCCGCGCCGGCCACGGCCGAGCCGCCGGTCGCCGAGATGCTCGCGATCGACCGCGCGTACCGCGAGCGCGTCCGGGCCGGCACGCTCGTGAAGATCGCGCCGCGCCGCCTGAACCCGACCCGCGAGGCGTGGCTCCCCGTCATGCACGTCCGCCGCGGCGCCCGTGAGTACACGGCGCTCTTCTCGAATACCGCGCGCGCCCACGCGCTCAGGGCGACGCGGGACTGGGTCGTGCTCTACGTCGACGAGGACCACCACGAACGCCAGGCGACGGTCGTCACCGAGACGCGCGGGGCGCTCGCCGGCAAGCGTGTCATCCGCGGCCGCGAGGTCGAATGCGCGGCATACTATGCGGGCGCGGCCGCGGCGGCGCGGCCCGCGGGCGCGGTCCCGCCCCGGCGTCGCGAGGACGCCGCGCCACGTCCCTCCCGGATCGACCCCTCCCCGCCCGCCTAGGAGTCAGCCGGACTGAAGCCGGACGTGCGGACGGCCGAGATCGTGCTAAGGGAACTCGTGCTCCGGAGGATCGTCGTCATGCGTCGTCTGCCGATCGTCGCCTTCATCTTCTGCGCATCTCTCGCGGCATCCGCCGTGCGGGCTGCGGCGAGCGACGACGAGGCGATCGCGGCCCGCCACGGCTGGCGCTGGCTGGTCGACAAGCTCGCGGCCGACGGCGTGCCGCGCGCCGAGGCGGCGGCGGCCTTCGCCGATCCCCGCCTCCCCGCCTTCGACGGCCTCTGGTTCGCGCTCGCGCCGCGCGAGAGCAGCACCCGCTACCGCCAGCTCCGGAGCCCGGCCAGCGTGCGCGCGGCGGAGCGGTGCCGCGCTCGTTACGCCTCCGCCTTCCGGAAAGCGGAGGAGCGCGAAGGCGTTCCGGCGGGCCTCATCGCAGCGATCGTGCACGTCGAGAGTTCGTGTGGGAACGCAACCGGCTCGAGCAACGTCCTCCACCGCCTCGCCCGCCTCGCCATGGCGAACGAGCCCGCCAACCTCGCCCGCAACGTCGTCGACCACGCCGGCGAGCCGCCCGACCCGGCGATCGCAGCGGTCGTGCGCGAGCGGGCCGCCTACCTCGAGCGCACCTTCTACCCAGAGGTCCGCGGCGTCTTCACGATGGCCGAACGGCTCCGCATCGATCCCCTCGCCATGGAAGGCTCGGGCGCCGGCGCCTTCGGCTTCCCGCAGTTCCTGCCGACGAGCTACCTCCGCTACGGCGTCGACGGCAACGACGACGGGCGCGTGAGCCTCTACGACATGGACGACGCCGCGGCCTCGTGCGCGCGCTTCCTTGCGGGAAACGGCTGGCGGGCCGGCCTCACGCTCCCCGAGCGTCGCCGCGTCATCTGGCAGTACAACCGCTCCGACGCCTACATCGACACGGTCCTCGCGCTGCACCGCCAGATCGAGGCGCCGGCGCCGGTCGAGCGGAATCCGCGCGTCGCCAGGAACGAGCTCCGTAAGCGCCGCGCCCGCTGATCCGTTCGACGGCGCCGCCGTCAAACGCACAGGAGGCCGCGCCCGTACGGCAGCGGCACCGCCAGCGCGTCGAGGAGCCCCGGCGGAGCCGCGCAACGGGGCCGTCCGTTCAGGACGCCGGCACTGGTTCCTCCACGATCCGACCGTTGCGGTCGAGAACGTCCTCGTGGGAGGCCTTGATGTGGTCGTACACGGCGCCACGGAGCTTCGATCCGAAGCGGCATTCGGCGCAGTAGTACATCATGCTCGGCCGCCGCGGCGGCGGCTCCGCCGCCGCCGGCTTCGGTCCACCACCGAACAGGCGGCGATACCACGGAACGCGGCCGTTCCCGGATGCGGAGCTCGTCGATGCCATTGCGACTCCTTTCGCTCGCGACCACATCGTCGAAGAAACGGGGCGAGCGCGCGCAGCATACCGACGGGGGCCGCCGGGCCTAGCTGCCAGACGGTCGGAATCTCTCTGCGACTTTGGTCGGAGGCGCCCTCCACTTCCGGCCTGATGCAGGCGGGTCCGCGGACCTCCCACGGATCGCCTCCGTTGGCCGCTCAGCCGAGCCGGTCGCGGACGTCGACGAGCCCCGTGCGCACGGCCCAGAGCGCAAGCTCCACACGATCGCGCACCCCCAGCTTCTGGAAGACATTCGTGAGGTGCGTCTTCACCGTAACCTCGCTCACGTGCAGGCGCGTCGCCACCTCGGCGTTGCGCAACCCGCGCGCAACGTGCCGCACGACCTCGAGCTCGCGCTCCGTGAGCCCCTGCACCCCCGGCGTGCGCCACTCGGCCGTCATCGCGGCTTGCAGCTCCGGCGGCATCCATACGTGTCCCGCCTGTACGGAGCGGATCGCCCCCATGAGCGTCTCGATGGCGTAGCGCTTGAACACGACCCCGCGGACGCCGAGACGCAGCACCGCCAGCGCTTCCTCGGGCGCCTCGTTCGCCGTCACGACGACGACCCGCGTGCGCTCCGCGAGCACCGGTACGTCCGGCAGAGCGCTCCGCTCCATCTGCAGGTCGAGGAGCAGGAGGTCCGGAACCGCGCCGGCAACGATGGCGGTGAGCTCGTCCATCGTCGCGGCCTCCCCCACGATGCGGACGTCGGACTGGAGCTCGAGCATCATGCGAAGCCCCTGGCGAAAAAGCGCGTGGTCGTCGGCGATGACCACGCGCATCGGCTCGCCCGCGCCGGAGTCCCCGTAGTCCTCGGCGCGGTGGCCGCCCGTCATGCGCGCGGCAGCTCCACGATGATCTCACCTCCGCGCCGCGCTCGTTCCCCCACGCGGACGACGCCCCCGCAGTCGCGCGCCCGCGAGGCGATCGTCCAGGGAATCTCGTCCGTCCCGGCGAAGCCGACACCGTCGTCCGCAATGGTGATGCGTACGCCGTCGCCGCCGGCCGCGGCGACGACGCGACTCGACGTGGCGCGCGCGTGCCGACGCACGTTCCGCACGCCCTCGAGCATGATCAGGAGCGCATGCTCGACGAAGATCCCCGAGCCCTCGATCTCAGCGGCCACCGTACAGCGCGGCTCGCGGCCATCCGTGTCCCCGTCGTCACGGCGACCGAGGGCCGCGAGCGAGCGTACGTACGATCGCACTTCGTCGTACTCGCGCCGGACGCCGCACTGAAGCGCAGCGAGCTCCGTCGAGGCATCCTCCCGACGGTCACGATCGAGCAGCACCCGGCAGTTTTCGAGACGGACGTTCACCGCGGCGAGCGCCTGCACGTAGCCGTCGTGCAAGACGCGCGCGATGCTGTGGCGTTCCGCCCGTGTCTCCGCCTCGCGCACCCGCTGCTCGCAGTCGAGCCGCCGCTGCGCGAGATACGCGACGAGCCCGCCCGTGATCGCAAGATAGATCGGCCGCATCATGAAGAGGCTGGCGCCAGAGGTATCCGAGGCAAGGATGATCCCGAGGTAGAACGCGACGCAGGCAGTGGTCACGGCGAGGATGACGCGTGCGCCGGCTCGTGCGCCCGCGGCAAGGATCGCGAACGCAAAGAAGACGTAGGCGGGGCTGGTGGCGCCTTCCGTGACGATCGCGACGGCGACCCCGAAGAGCACATCCGCCACGACCGACAGGCGCGCTCGGCGCTCGCCCCGGGCAGGACGCGCCACGTCGAGCCTCCAGCACCCGAGGGCGTACGCCAGATGTGCACTCAGGACCGCGAGAGCCGGGCCGTCGATCATGAAGAGACCGCCGGTCACGCGTACCCAGTGGCTCAAACTCGGCGTCGTCGGATCGATCCAGACCGAGACGATCGCCGCAACCGAGAGGATGACCCGACCGAGCACGATGTGACGCTCGATCGGCGCCGGAGCGAGGATGACCATCGACATGCGGCCGAGACTAGCGCACTGACGGCGCGGCGCCACGCCGGTACTGGCCAGCGAAGCCGTCCGGCCCCCTACCGCTCCCGCCCGCACGCTCCTGCGGGCCTGATCGCGACCTTCCGCACCGGTCGCGGCGCACGCCGACGAAATTCCGCGGCGCACGGCCCCGTGCGCATCGCGGTCCTCGCGCTCGAACGGCTACACGGTTCACGCCGGGAGCATCAGCCGATCGCACACCGCGACGACGCCCGGTAGATGGCCGACGACGCCCATCACGGCTCGCTTCTCGGCGAACGAGTCGACCGGACCACTCAACGTCACGACACCGTTCTCGACGGCGACCGCGATCCGCCGCGTATCATGATGGGCCTGGCGCGCGAGCGCGTCCTCAATCGCCGAGCGCACCTTGCGGGAGTCGATGCGGCGCGGCGCCACCACGAGGTCGTTCACGACGTTCCGGACACCGCGCAACGCCCGCACCGCCTCCTCCGCGTCCTCGCGCTCGCGCAGGAGCTCGACGGTGCCCCCGAGCGTCACCGAGCCGCCGCTCACGGTCGAGGTGATCCGCTCGTCGGGCACGCGCACGTCCCACTGGAGCGCATGACGCACGGCGGCGGCGATCTCCGCGTCGCTGCGCTCGTCCGCTCTCGCGAGCACCGTGACGTCGTTCACGACGTCGAGCACGCCCGGCACGCGATGCGCCGCGCGTTGCGCCGCAACCTTCTCCGCGTAGCTCCTCACCGTCCCGGTGAGCGCCACGATGCGATTGGCGACCGCGACGTGCACGCTCACGGCATTGACCTGACTGTCCCAGGCGAGCTCGCGTCGGACCTCCTCCGCGAGCGCCTCGTCGCTTCGCAGGACGATCATCGTCGTGCCCTCCGTGCTTGGGTGAAGCGGCTTTCGTGCCAAGACGCCGGCCGCGCGCCCGCAGGGAAAGGCGGAGCGGCCTTCGCAGCGACGCGAAAGAGCCCGCGCGCCGTCGCGCCGCCGGGAAGATCGCACGCCCCGGCTCAGGGCGGCGGCGGTCCCGCCGCGGCGCGGAGATACGCCCGGACGTCGCGCAGGCGAGCCTCGGCGAGCACGTCCCGGAAGTGCAGCATGAGCCCGCGCTCCCGTTCGAGCATGTGAAGGAGCGCGGCGCGCGGACAGCGTCCGGCGGCGCTCGCCGGCGGCACGATCTCGTCCGTGTAGACGCCCTCCCCATCGTCGCCGTGGCAATCGGCGCAGTAGGTGTCGTAGACGCGGAAGCCGTCGCTCCGCGCAAGCGCCGGCCGCGGCCGCCCTCGTCACCGGGACCCGCGGGCCTTGCCGATGGCCGTGAACGCCGCGGTTGCGGCCGCGAGCCGGCGCACCGCGAGCACGGCGAACTCGGAGCCGAGATCGAGAACCTTGATCGGCTGATACCGCTCGATGACGGCGCGATACGCGTCCTCGACGACGGCCGCGGACGCGCCGGGCGCGAGCCCGAGCGCGGCATAGGCCGTCGCGAGCGGGTCGGACGTCGGAGCCGGCGGCGCTCCGGCCGTCTCGGATGCCGCGGCGGGGCTCGTCTCGGCCCACGCCGCCGCGACCGGCCGCGGCGCGGCCTCCCCCCGCGGCTCCGCGAGCACCGATGCCCCGGTCACCGCGGCCGCGGTCCGCACCACGTGCGCGACGATCGCCGGCGCCACGTCGAGCGCGTCGCCGATGCGGCCGAGGAGCGCGACCTCGCGCGGATCGAGCTCGCCGTCACTCGCGGCGATGTCGGCGAGCGCCGCGAGGATAGTGCCGCCGCCGTCCGGGTAGGCGTCGAGCAGCACGGCGCAGGCAGCACCGACATCGATCGGTCCGTCCACGGCGCGTGCGAGTTCGTCCCGGGTCGCGGGCTCGAGCGCCCCGAGGCCGAGCCGGACGAGCCCGGCGGCGGCGGCGATCTCGGCGCTGGTCACACGGGCGTCGGCCGCCATCACGGCCGCGGCGAGGCGCGCGATCGAACGGCGTGGATCGACAACGAGGTCCGTCATGCCTCCACGACAAGCGAAGCGCGTGCCAGCCTGGGAGGCACGTGGCGCCGCGGCGGTGTTCGCAATTCTGGCAAGAAAACGGCGGCGTGCTTCCCGAAGAACCGGACGTCGGGCCCGCGGCGTCCGCGAGGCGTCGCCATCCGGACGCGGCGCGCTCGTTGCCGTGCGGGCCCCTCGTCCTCTATAGCTCCACGTCCATGGACTCCCGGATCCGCGCGCGCCTCGTCTTCCACGGGGCGGTCGTCGTCCTGCTCGGCCTGCTCGCCGGCTTCCCGCACGCGTTCGTCCTGACCGGCCAGATCGCCGGCGAGGAGCGCGCCTGGCGCATGGCGCACCTCGAAGGACTCCTGAACGGCATGCTGACCATGCTCGCGGGCGCCGTCGGCGGATCGCTCGTGCTCTCGGCGAGCCAGCAGCGCTGGCTCGTCTGGTCGCTCGCCGCCGCCGCCTACGGCAACGTGGTCGCCTCGGTGCTCGGCGCGACCTTCAGCGTGCGCGGCCTGGCGCTCGCCGCGCCGCCCGCGAACGCGATCGTGAACCTGCTCTTCTGGCTCGCGATCGTCGGCGTGTTCGTCGGCGTCGGGCTGCTCGTCGCCGGCGCCGCGGCCGCCGTCCACGCCGGGCGACGCTAGAGAACCTCGGAGCCCGCGCGCGCCCGGCGCCGCCCGCTCCCGAGCCAGCCGCGGCGGCGGAAGAACCCCAGCATGCCGAGCGCTGTCGCCACCATGACGGCGAGCACCACGAAGTAGCCGACCGGCGAGCGCAGCTCGGGCATGTTCTCGAAGTTCATGCCGTAGATGCCGGCGATGAAGGTGAGCGGGATGAAGACGCTCGACATGAGCGTCAGCACCTTCATCACCTCGTTGGTGCGATGGCCGATCGTCGAGAGGTGCAGCTCCGAGAGGCCGACCGCCATCTCGCGCGCCGAGTCGATCATCTCGACGATCTGCGACACGTGATCGAACGTGTCGCGGAGATAGAGCTGCACCGCCTCGGACACGAAGGGCGTCTTCTCGCGCACGAGCTGGCTCACGGCCTCGCGCTGCGGCCACGCCACCCGCCTGAGCACCGCGAGCTGGCGGCGCAGCCGGTGCAGCCGCCCGAGCGCATCGCACTCCGGATCGTCGACGATCTCGTCCTCGAGCGCCTCGAGCTCCTCGGAGATCTGCTCGGCCAGCGGGTAGTAGTGGTCGATCATCGTGTCGAGGAGCGCGTACGCGAGATAGTCCGGGCCCGAGGACCGCATCGGCCCGAGCCCGGCGCGCAGGCGTTCGCGGGCGGCATCGAAGAAGCCGAGGAAGCGGACCTGGAAGGTGAGCAGGTGGCGCGGTCCGATCAGCATGCAGACCTGCGGCGTGTCGACGCCACCGCCGTCGTCGAGGATCGGCAAGCGCGCGATCACGAGCTGGTGGTTCGGGTACACCTCCGACTTCGCCCGCTGCGGCACGTTCACCGCGTCCTCGAGCGCGAGCGGGTGGATGTCGAAGATGCTCCCGATCCTCCTGAGCACGACCTCGTCGCCGAGCCCCTGCACGTCGATCCAGCACATCCCGGGCGCGTCGCGAAACGCCGCGAGGTCGTCGACGTTCGCGACCTCCACCTCGCGGATGCCGGCGGCGTCGTAGGCCGTCACCTTCAGGCGCGGCGGCGGCGAGCCCGCGGGGATCGCGAGGGTGCCGGGCCGCGCGCCGATCGGTGGATGGGCCTTGCGGAACATCGCCTCAGACACCCGAGGGTGGGACGTAGCCCCCGATCACGTCGGCGAGCCGGCGCGCGAAGTCGATCGTCGTGCGGTCCTCGAGGTACGGACCGACGATCTGGAACCCGACGGGCAGACCGGCCGGCGTGCGGCCGATCGGTACGGCCGTCGCCGGCAGCAGCGCCATCGTCACGAGCCCGGCCCAGACGATGAGCTCGATGTACGAGCGCTCGAGGCCGTTCACGCGGATCGTGCGCGAGAGCAGCGTATCGCCGTGGTCGTGCGCGATCGCGGGCACCGGCCAGATCGGGCAGATCAGGACGTCGAAGCGCGTGAAGAACTCCGCCCAGCCGCGGCGGATCTGCTGGCGCTCCTCGTCGACCGCGATCCAGTCGCGCGCCGGCAGCGTGACGGCGCGGACGAAGCGGTCGAAGAGGTTCGCGTCGTCGGGCGGCGTCGCGGCGGCGACGCGCGCCAGCTCCGCCACCTCCTCCACGGTCATGCCGCCCGAGAGGATCGGCCAGAGGAGCTTCTCGTAGAGGCGGTGCACCACGCCGAGATCCGCGACCGGCCGCGCCCGTTCGTCGACCGCGACGCCCGCCGAGCGCAGCGCCGCCACCGTCGCGGCGCCGTGCGCCCGCACCTCGGCGTCGACCGGGCCGAAGGGATCGTCCATCCACACCGCGACGCGGTAGTCGCGCAGCGCGTGCCGGCGGGGCGGCGGGAGCGTGAGGCGCCAGCCCGCAGCGTCCGCCGCATCGGGACCGGCGAGCACGTCGAGGAGGAGCGCCAGGTCGTCGGCGCTCCGCGCCAAGGGGCCCATCACCCCGAGATCGTACTCGCCGAGCGCGCCCGGCGGCCCGGGAATGTGGCCGCGCGACGGGACGATCCCGTGGGTCGGCTTGTGGCCGTAGATGCCGCAGCAATGGGCCGGACAGCGGATCGAGCCTCCGATGTCGCTGCCGATCTCCGCGCCCGCGAGCCCGGCGGCGATCGCGACCGCCGCGCCGCCCGAAGACCCGCCGCAGGTGCGCTCGAGGTTCCATGGATTCCGCGTGATGCCGAAGATCGGGTTGTAGGTCTGGACGTCCGCCGCGTAGGTCGGGGTATTCGTCTTCCCGAAGATGATGGCGCCCGCGGCACGCGCGCGCTCGACGACCGTCGCGTCGGAGCCCGGGATGTAGCCCGAGAGCAGCGTCGCCCCCGCCGTCGTGCGGAGGCCCGCGGTCTCGAGCGTGTCCTTGATGGTCATCGGCAGCCCGTGAAGCGGCCCGAGCGTCGCGATGCCGCGCCTGCGCGCGGTGTCGGCGGCATCGGCGGCGCGGCGCGCCCGTTCCACGTCGAGGGTCACGACGGCGTTGAGGGCGCCGTTCAGCCGCTCGACGCGCGCCAGGTAGTGGTCGAGGAGCTCCCGGGCGCCGAGGTCGCCCTTCTTGAGCGCGGCGACGAGCTCGACGGCGGGGCGGAGGGCGAGGTCGGTCATGGGTCGCTTCCGTAGCAAAGCGGCGGCCGAGGGGACAGTGCGTGCGGAGCCGACGCACCACGAGCGCAACGACTCAGGCACCCACTCGATGCCCCCGGCGACGTCAGCAGCATCGAGGGCATCGGCGCCGGCCAGCCAGGGCGCCATGTCGAGCGCGCGCCCGTTGGCCTCGACTTCCCATCGCCGGCGCGCCTCGGGGTCACGATCGACGAGCGCGCGGCCCTCGCGCACGATCCGGCCGACCAATGCAGGAGCAGCCGATCCGAGATCCACTACGTCCACGGGCGTCCCCTCCGCCGAGGTGCGCGCCGGCATCTGATCGCAGCATTGCCCCACACGCGCGTGTCACCACGTGATTCATCCGGGTCTCGTCCTCGTGAGGTGATCGGAGCCTTCGCGGCGTCCGGCGTCGCTGCTATGGTGACCCGCATGGACGCATTACGTCGCGATGCCCTCGAACGTGCGCGTCGCACCCCACCGGAGGTGCGGGCCGCCCAGGCCCTCCAGGCAATACGTCTGGGCATTCGCCTTCGTCGCGCCGCTCTTCGGGTACGTCATCCCGACGCGTCGGACGAGGCGATCGAAGCGCTCTTGCGCCGTTGGCTGTCCCGTGACGCTTGAAACTCCCGAGGTCGTCCTGGCGGATGTCGCGCATCGCCTGGAAGGGCGCGGGGTGGCGTTCGCACTCGTCGGAGGCCTCGCCGTTTCCATTCGCAGCGAGGTCCGCTTTACCCGCGACGTCGATCTCGCGGTCGCCGTCGCCGGTGACGACGACATGGAAGCCCTGGTTCACCACCTGCGCGGGGTGGGCTACCGTTCGGTCGCCGTCGTAGAGCACGAAGTCCGCCGACGGCTGGCGACCGCACGCCTGGAATCGCCGACGGGGATGCTGGTCGATCTCATCGCTGCATCGTGCGGAATCGAAGCGGAGGTCGTAGCGCGGGCCGAGCGTATCTCCATCGAGGGTGCCGGCACCATCCCCGTTGCGCGCCCCGAGGAGCTCCTGGCCATGAAGATCCTCTCGATGACCGAGCAGCGGCTGCAGGACCGTCTCGACGCGATCAACCTCGTGCTCGCCAATCCGACGCTCGAGCTCGCCGAGGTGCGAGCCCTCCTTGCCCTCATCACGTCGCGCGGCTACGAGCGCGGCCAGGATCTGTCCGCCAAGCTTGACGAGCTACTCGCCGCGGCCCGCGCCCACACTACCTGAGGTCGGAGATCGGCGACGAGCCGTTCGCACCATCATTTCGCGCCGGCTCGAAAGCGGCTCGACCGGACCCGGAACCCGCGAGACTCACCCGGACCGGAACCGGCGGGGTGGAGGCACCGCCGGAGCCGAGCTGATCACGGCCACCCACTCGGACATGGCTACCTGCAGGAGCGACGACGGTTGCGCGCGCAGGGTCCGCCACTCGGCGGGTGTGTAGATCATCAGATCCATCGGCGGCAGACCTTTGCCGAGGCCGGGAACGTCACGAAATCGATCGGGGAACGTCCGCGACGACGGCGCGACGAGGATCAGATCGATGTCGCTCTCGGCCGAGGCCTCGTCACGCGCGTAGCTTCCGAAGAGGTACGCTTCCGTCACGCACGCCGGCAAACGCCGGCGCAGCTTCGCCAAGAGCGCGGCGCGAGACACCGGAGACGGCCGCCTCCACGCCACCGCGGCCGATCGCTTCACGGAGGTGATCACCTACCTCCTTTCGCGAGTGCTTTCTTGGCCGCGGCATGACCAATCGTTGACGCGGTTCTCCGTCACGCCTGCGGGACTATCACGCCGCCACGCCCGCCCCAACGGTGTACCCGCCGCTCTCCGCGTGCGGACACCGGTACCGTCGCCGCCGTCAGCAGCACGACGCGCGGCTTCTCCTTGCCGTCGCCGATCACGACCACGCTCGGTACCGTCACGAGCGCCCGGCCAAGGAACCGCGGCGTGTGGCGGACCGGGAAGCCGGCGGTGAACGCGTAGCCGGCACGCGGCAGCGCGACCGCGCGGAGACCGAGGACGCGCTCGGCCCGGCGCCGCGGTGTGGCCGTCCAACGATCGAAAACGGTAGCTCGTGGTCGGATCGTGGAATCGGGCAGAGGAGGACGCCGCGTGGGCTCATCTCCAGCGGGAACGCTAGTCCTCGTCCCCTTTCCGTTCTCGGATCTCTCGCGCTCCAAGCTGCGTGCACTACGCGACGCGCCCGAGAAGGCGGCCTGAAACCCGCCCCTTCGAGCTCGCCGGAATAGGCTCGAACCGGCGCACGCGGTGCCGTCGTCAGCTCGCGAAGGAGCGCGAGGATCTCCGACGGACGACCCTGCCCCCTCCCGTCAGCCGAGGCGGAGCAGGTTCACGAGCAGGCTCGAGAAGACGACCACGTAGACGACGAGCCAGAACATCGTGAGCGGCCAGGGAGCCGGCGTGTCGAGACGACGCGGTGCGGCGGTCATGCGGGCTGGGGTAGGCAAGGCGCGTGCCATACCCAAGACCGTGGAAACACGGCATTCATGATTCGGGGGATTCCGAACCCCGAGAAGAATCGCCCCGCGGGGTCGCGCCGCTGGGAAAGCCGGTCCGATCCGCGCTCGCGCGGGCGGCTCCGCCCGGATAGAAGGCGCCCGTGCTCCGTCACGGACCGGGTCGTTCCGCCCTCGCGGTCGCCGCCGCGCTCGCCCTCGCCGGCGGCTGCGCTCGCCCCGGCCGCTTCGATCCGACGCGCCTCGACCCGACGAGCCCGGCCTCCCTGGCCGCCGCCGCCGAGGACTTCCGCGCCGCGTGCGCGCCCTGCCACGGCGCCGACGCGCGCGGCACGGGCCCGGTCGCCGCGAGCCTGCGCCAGCCGCCGACGGATCTCACGCTGCTCGCGACGCGCCGCGGCGGGATCTTCCCGTTCGACGACACGGTGGCGGTGATCGCCGGCGAGCGCGCGATCGACGCGCACGGTACTCGCGTGATGCCGATCTGGAGCTTCCGGCTCGGCGGCGGCGACGCGGCCTCGGCGGTCGCGTCGATCGACGCGCAGCGCCGGGTCGACATGCTCGCCCGCTACCTCGCGACGCTGCAGCGCCCGGCGCCGCCGCCGACCCCGACGAAGCCTTCCGCGCCGCCGCGGGCGCGCACGTCGCGCTGACGCGGTCCGCCGGCCGCGACTCAGAACCCGTAGCGGATGATCTCCGGGTGCGCGTTCGCGTACGCGCACGCGAAATCGAGCTGGGCCCGGCTCTGGGCGTGGATCTCGAAGAGCGCCTCGCCGCGCGTCACGACGTCCCCGAGCGTCCGCAGGAGCTTCACCCCGGCGACGACGTTCGCGGGGGCGCCGGCGCGCTTCGCGACCCGCGCGATCTCCCAGCAGTCGATCTCGGCGATGCGGCCGTCGGCGGGCGCCGGGACGATCGCCCGATGCTGCGCCTCGGGCGGGAACGCGCGCCGCCCCTGCACGTCCACGATGCGCTCGAAGGCGGCGGCCGCGGCGCCCGAGTCGAGCGCCTGCTGCGCGGCGTGATAGCCGCCGGCCGCGGGCACCGCGCCGACCATCTCGAGGAGATGCGCGGCGAGGTACAGCGCCTTCTCGCGGAGGTCGCGCGGCGCGCTGCCGTCGCGCCGCAGCACGGCCAGCACGTCGAGCGCCTCCAGGCGCGGGCCGATGCCGCGGCCGATCGGGCCGCGCGCCTCGGTGACGAGCGTGTCGACGCGGAGCTCGATCGCCTCCGCGACCACGCGGAAGAGCGCCGCCAGATGCTCGGCGGCGACGTGGTCGCGGACCTTGGCGGTCGGGCCCACGGGAATGTCGATCAGCACGTGGGTCGCGCCGGCGGTCTTCTTCTTGGCGAGGATCGACGCCACCATCTGCGGCTCGGTGTCGATCTCCATCGGCCGCTCGACGGTGATCAGGATGTCGTCGGCGGGCGCGAGGTCGAGCGCCCCGCCCCACGCGATGCAGGCGCCCGCCCGCTCGACGACCCGGTGCAGCTCGGCCGGCGGCAGCGCGACCTCGGCGAGGAGCGCCATGGTGTCGGCGGTGCCGGCCGGGCTGGTGATCGCGCGCGACGAGGTCTTCGGGATCGTGACGCCGAGCGCGGCGAGGATCGGCACGACGATCATGGTCGTGCGGTGGCCGGGAATGCCGCCGATGCAATGCTTGTCGGCGATGGGTCCGCGGCCGAAGTCGAGGCTCCGGCCGCGCGCGATCATGGCGCGGGTGAAATCGACGATCTCCCGCTCGTCGAGCGTCCGCAGCGCGCACGCCAGCACGAACATCGCGAGCTCGACCCGCGAGTAGCGGTGGCGGACGACGTCGCCGAGGATGGCGTCGAATCCGGCCCGGTCGAGCCGCTCACCACGGAGCTTCGCGCGCACGAGATCGACGCTGCGGGGCGCCGGCGCGATCGTCGCGTCGACGGGCGCGCCCTCCGGAAGCCCGAGGTCGCGGAATGCGACGTCCGAAAGCCCGATCTCGTCGGGCGCGATGAGCGCGTCGCGACAGAAGTTGAGGGTGCCCGTGAGCTCGCGCGGCTCGCCGCTCGCGGCGTCGACGCCGGCGACGCGCACGCGGTCGAGCACGTTGAAGCCGAGCGTGCCCGCGCGCACCGCCTCCTCGTGCACGAGGACGACGTGCTCGCGCATGGTGTCGATGCAGAGATGCTTCAGTCGGAACACCCGCCCCTCCCTCAATCCACGCGCACGATCTCGAGGTAGCGCGGCACCGCGGCGGTCCACCCGAGCTGCTGCTCGATGGCGTCGTGGAGGCCCTGTGCCGCCGGCTCCTCGCCGTGTACGACGAAGACGGTCTCGGGCGCGCGCGGCGCGCGGCGGAGCCACGCGACGATCTCGTCGCGATCCGCGTGCACCGAGAACGCCGGCACCGACGCGACCTCGGCGCGCACGCCAATGTACCGTCCGTGCATCTTGAGCTCGCGCGCCCCGTCGGCGAGCGCCCGTCCGCGCGTGCCCTCGGCCTGGAAGCCCACCAGCAGGACGGCGTTGCGCTCGTCGGGCAGGCGGCGCGCCAGGTGGTGCAGCACGCGCCCGCCGCTCGCCATGCCAGACGCCGACACGATGATGCTCGGGCCCCTGGCGTCGTTGATCGCGATCGAGTCCTCGACGGTGTGGGCTTCGATCAGGTTTCCGGGGTCGAAGGGATCGCCGTCACCGGCGAAGTCGGGCCGGATCTCGAGGCCGCCCGCGGCGATCGCGCGCCGGTACACGTCGAGCGCGGCGAGCGCCATCGGACTGTCGACGTAGACCGGGAGGTTCGGCACCCGCCCCTCGCGGATCAGCCGGCGCAGGTGCAGGAGCAGCACCTCGGTGCGATCGACCGCGAACGACGGGATGACGATCGTGCCGCCGCGCGCCGCCGTCCGCGCGATCGTCTCCTCGAACCGCGCGAGCGCGGCGGCGTCCTCGTGGCGGCGGTCCCCGTACGTCGACTCGATGAGCACGAGGTCGGCGGGCGGCGGGTCGGCCGGCGGATTCAGGATCGGATGGTGCGGCCGGCCGAGGTCGCCGCTCACGAGGAGCGCCCGCGGCTTCGCCCCCTCGATGGCGAGCAGGACCATCGCCGACCCGAGGATGTGGCCGGCGGGCAGGAAGGTCGCGCGCACGCCGGGAGCGATCTCGATACCCTGGAAGAACGCGGCGGCGCGGAACTGGCCGAGCGCGCGCTCGGCGTCGGCGCTCGTGTAGAGCGGGAGCGCCGGCACGTGCCTCGAGGTGCCGCGCCGATTGGCGTAGCCGGCGTCCTCCTCCTGGAGGTGGGCGCTGTCCGGCAGCACGATGCGCGCGAGGGCGTGCGTGAGATCCGTCGCGTAGATCGGGCCCCGGAAGCCGTTACGCGCGAGCGCCGGCAGGTAGCCCGAGTGGTCGAGGTGCGCGTGGGTGAGCGCGACGGCGTCGATCGACGCCGGGTCCACCGGGAACGGGCTCCAGTTGCGGAGCCGGAGAGGCTTCAGGCCCTGGAAGAGGCCGCAGTCGACGAGCACCCGCGCGCGCGGCGTCTCGAGGAGGAAGCGGCTGCCGGTGACGGTGCCCGTCGCGCCGAGGAACCGCAGGACGGGAGCGGCGGTGCGATCGCGTTTCATGTCGACCTCGGGAGCGCGGCCGCGACGAGCGCGGCGACGCCGATGGCGTTGGTGCAATGCGGGAGCGTGTCGCACGACAGGAGACGACGGACGCCGGCGGCGCGGATGCGGGCCTCGGCGCCGGGCGCGAAGATCGCGTGGCTCACGATCGCGTCGACGGAGCGCGCGCCGGCGGCGCGGAGCGCCCGCGCCGTCGCGGCGATCGTGGCGCCGCTGCTCGCGATGTCGTCGACGACGACCGCGCGCGCCCCGCCCGCCGCCGCCGGCACCTCGACGGAGACGGCGCGGTCTCCGTGCCGCACCTTGCGCGCCACCACGGCCCGGGCGCCGGCGCCGCGCGCGATCGCCCGCACCCACGGCGCCGATTCCTCGTCGGGTCCGACGACGAACCATGCGCCGCCGCGGGAGCGCAGCCACGCCGCGAGCGCCGGCGCCGCCGACACCGACCGGCTGCGGCCCGGGACCACCTCGGCGAGGCGCCGCACCCGATGAAGGTGCGCTTCGATGGTGAGCACGCCGTCGAATGCCTCACCGAGGAGGCGCCCGACGACCCGCTGCGACACGGGCTCGCCGGGATGGAACACGGCGTCCTGCCGCATGTACGGCAGGTAGGGGGCGACGAGCGTCACGCGCCGCGCTCCCGCGCGCCGGAGCGCGTCGGCCGCGAGCAGCACCTCGACGAGGCGCTCGTTCGGATCGGCGAGGGCCCGGACCAGGATCGCGTGGCGCCCGACCGGCGCCCGGACCCGGACGAGGCTTTCGCCGTCGGGAAAGCGGTGCAGGTCGACCGGCACCACCCGCCGCCGCGCCGCCCGGGCGAGCGCCGCTCCGAAGGCGGACGTGTCGGGGAAGACGTGAAGGGACGCGGACATCGGCTGCTCGTTATACGGCGGGCTCAGGATTTCAACGGAGCGACGCTCCGCCGGCGCGGTCCGGTCGGCGGGACACGGGGCTGCTGCCATCGCCTCCGGATCACCGCGCCGCGCGAGGATCGGACCGCGACACTACCGACGGGCGGAGCGATGCCGGGAGCGCGCGCCGGCGCGGACCGTGAGCACCGGCACCTCGGCGTGTCGGATGACGCGCTCCGCGACGCTCCCGAGGAGAAGGTGCGGAAGCCCGCTCCGCCCGAGCGTTCCCATCACGATCGCGTCGGCCTTGCGCGCGGCCTCGAGGATGCAGCTCGCCGGCGCCCCGGTCATCACCCGGCTCCGCACCCGTCCGACGCGGCGGCCGGCGACGGCGCGCGCGACATCCTCGGCGAGCCTCTCCTTCACCGCCGCGACCTCCGCGGCCGACGGCAGGATCGGTAGGCCGTGCGGCGGGTAGATCGGTGAGATCGCGTGCATCACGAGAAGCGACCCGTCGTGGCGCGCGGCGAGGTCGGCGGCGACGTCGAGGGCTCTCGCCGCCGACTTCGAGAAGTCGTACGGAACGAGAATCTTCCGGAAGAGCGCGGGCATGCGATCGTCAGCCGCGGGCGGCGCGCGCGTACTCCTCGAGGATGTCGCTCGCCGAGATCACGCCGACGACGCGCTCGCCGTCCACGACGGGCAGCGCCCGCACCCGCCGCTCCAGCATGAGCCGGGCGGCCGTGGCGGCATCGACGCCGGTGCCGACCGTCGTCGGATCGGACGTCATGGCGGCGTTCACCTTGGTGCGGGCGAGATGTCCGACGTGCGGACCGAGATCGACGTTGCTCAACATGCCAACGAGCTTCCCGTCCTCGACCACGGGAAGATGGCGGATGCGGTGCTGCGCCATCTTCCCCCGCGCCTCCTCGAGCGTCGCGTCGGGTGCGATCGTGATCGGCACCGCGCGCATCAGCTCGCCGACCTCGCCCGGACCGGCCGTCGTCGCGGCCGCCGGCGCGCGCGCGGCCTCGGCGACGAGCGCCCCCACGTGGGGCTGCCGCTGCGCCGGCACGGTGAGCACCGGGCACGGCGCGAGCCGCGCCACCTTCGAAGCGACGCTTCCGAGTAGCAGGTGCTTCAGCCCGCTCCGCCCGTGCGTCCCCATCACGATCACGTCGATCTGGCGCTCGGCCGCGAGCTGCAGGATCCGCAGCGTCGGCGTATCGACGCGGACGTCGACCTCGAACGCGGGCACCTCCCCGTCCCGCTCGAGGAGCGCGCGGACGTGCTGCTGCAAGCGCTCCGTCTCCTCGCGGATCCACGCCCCGTCGATGGGCGCGATCGGATACTCGGTCATGGTGTAGACGGGCAGCGGCAGCGCATGGGTCACGAGCAGCCGTCCCTTCGCCGCGCGCGCGAGACCGCCGGCGACGCGCAGCGCCGCATCCGCGGGCGCCTCGTAGTCGACCGGCACCAGAATGTTCGTGAAGGTCGTCATGCGTCCCGACGATGCCGCTTTCGTGCCAGGCGGAGCGCCCGTGTTTTCCCGGGCGACGGTCCCGCGCGCCTCCGAGATGCGAGAGGGCTCCTGCCCGAAATTCCCGCGTCTGGGAAGAGACGCGCGCGCGAGAAGGCGCCTACCCGAACGCGGAGTCGGCGGGGCCGAAGGCGTCCGGAAGCGCCAGGAGCTCGCCGTACGAGAAGACCGGGCCGTCGCTGCAGACGTCGCGGTCGTTCACGTAGCAGTGCCCGCAGAGCCCGGTCCCGCACTTCATGTAGCGCTCGAGCGCGACGTGGATCGCGCCGGGCGCGAGGCCGGCGGCGGCGAGCGCCGCGGCGGCGGAGCGCAGCATCCCCGGCGGCCCGCAGAGCGCGGCGCGCTCCGCACCCACCGCCGCGACCGCCGCCGCGACGAGCTCCGTCACCACCCCCGTCCGGCCGTGCCACCCGGGCGCCGCCTCCTCGACCGTCTCGAACAGCGCGACGTCCGGCTGGACGCGCCAGCCGGCGAGGCTCGCCCGCAGGATACGGCTCCCGGGCGTACGCGCGCCGTAGAGGATCGCGACCGGGGTGCCCGCCGCCCGCGCCCGGAGCTGCGCGTCGATCGCGCTCCGCAGCGGAGCCAGGCCGCAACCGCCCGCGACGTAGAGCGTCGGACGATCCGCGCCGTCCTGCGGGAAGCCGCGCCCGAACGGCCCCCGGACGCCGACGCTCGCGCCCACCTCGCAGGCGAAGAACGCCCCGGTGAGCGCGCCGACCCGCCGCACGGTGAGCGTGACGGTACCGGGCGCCGCGCCCGCGCACGGCAGGTGGGCGAGCGTGAACGCGGCCTCACCGTGGCCGAGGAGCGAGAGCATCACGAATTGCCCGGGCCGCGCGGCGTCGAGCGCGGGGACGGGCGTCGCGAGGCCGAGCACGAAGGTACGGGTGTCCTCGGCCTCGTCGTGCATCGCCACGACGCGAGCGGGGTGCGGCAGGGCCGCCGCGAAATCGTCGGGCGGTGCGACCACGCTCATCGCTCGCCTCCGAGCGCCGCCAGGACGCCGAGCGCGCCGATCGTGCCCGGACACGCGACGTCACAGCGGCCGCAACCGACGCAGCCGAGCCGCCCCGTCGGGCCCGCGAAGTCGCGCGAGAGCTTGTGGTACCAGAAGCGCCGCACGCGATCACCCGGACGGGGCGCGGGGTGATGTCCCGAGGCCTGGCGCTGGAAGCCCTCGAGGAGGCAGCTGTCCCAGATGCGAGCGCGCGTCCCGCCCGCGCCCACCGGCTCGTCGACGACCGTGAAGCAGGTGCAGGTCGGGCAGAGGCTCGTGCAGCCGGTGCAGGCGAGGCAGCGCGGACCGACCGCCTGCCACTCCTCGTCGGCAATCGCGCCTCCCGCCGGCGCCGCGTTCATACGCGCGAGCCCGCGCGCGACGTACGGCCGCACCGGAAAGCTCGCCGCCGCCCCGGCCGCCAGCTCGGCGAGCAGGAGCGCGGTGCCGTCGTCGACCGGCGTGCTCGCCACCCCGGCGCCGTGCAGCGCCGCGACCCCCGCCGCGCTCCCCCACGCGACGACGACGCGACCGTCCGGCAACGCCGTCAGGTTCAGGTCGAAGGGCGCGCGCGCGAACGGGCCCGCGTCGACCTCCAGACAAAAGCCGCCGGCACAGGCCCCCGAGCAGTCGAGGCCGACGAGAAAGGCCGCCGCGCGCCGGGCGCGGTACCACGGATCGGATCCGAAGTGCGCATCGAGGTGCGCGATCGCGGCGAGGTCGCACGCGCGAAGGCCGACGAAGGCGACCCGCTCGGGGCATGGGACGACGGGACGCATGGCGCCCGTGTCGTCCCAGGCGAGCACGGGCTCGCGCGGCGGCACGAGCCAGCCCTTCACCCCCGCGAGCGGCGCCGCCGTCGACCACGCGAGCGCACCCTCCCCGTTCGTCGCCGTCCAGACCGGCGCGCCCTCCACCGTGCGCGGCTCGATCACGCGCCGGTCGAGGGCGAGCGCGCGGCGGATCCGGTCCACCGCCGCCCGCGACGCGAGCACGCACGCGTCCATCAGCAGGCCTCCACCGCGACCGCGCACACCTTGAGCTCCGGCATGCGGGCGATCGGATCGAGCGCGTCGTTGGTGACGAGATTCGGCGAGGCTTCGGCGAAGTGGTACGGCATCGCGACGACGCCCGGCGGGACGTCGTCCGACACGATGGCGCGCGTCGTCACCTCGCCGCGCCGCGAGCGCACGCGGACGCAAGCGCCGGTCGTGATCCGCCGGCGCGCGGCGTCGCTCGCGTGCATCCACACGAGACCGAGCGGGTTCTCGCGCTCGAGGAGGGGCGCGCGCCTGGTCATCGACCCCGATCCGTACTGGTGGTGCAGCCGGAAGGTCGTGAGCTGGAGCGGGTACTCGGCATCGGGAAGCTCCGCGGGCGGCGTCTGGTCGACCGGGATCAGCCGGCCGCGTCCGCGCACGCAGCTCGCCACGTGCAGGCGCGGCGTACCCGGATGCGCGGGCGTGGGACACGGCCAGCAGAGCCCGCCGCTCGCCCCGATCCGAGCGTGGCTCATGCCTCCGTAGATCGGCGTCAGCGCCGCCATCTCGGTGAAGACCCCGGCCGCATCGCGGAAACCCATCGGCCGCCCGAGCCGCGCCGCGAGCGCTTCCAGCATCTCCCAGTCGGTCCGCGCCTCTCCCGGCGGCGCCACGGCGCGCCGCACCCGCTGCACGCGCCGCTCGGTCGACGTGAACGTCCCGTCCTTTTCGGCGAAGCTCGCCGCCGGCAGGACGATGTCGGCGCACGTGGCGGTCTCCGTGAGGAAGAGCTCGGCGACGATCAGGCAGTCGAGCCGCCCGAGGGCGCGCGCGACGAAGCGTCCGCCGGGATCGGTGACGACGGGATCCTCGCCGATCACGAGCAGCGTCTTCAACCGCCCGTCGTGCGCGGCATGCTGCATGGAGAGCGACGTGAGCCCCGGCGCGGACGGCAGCGCGACGCCCCACGCGGCCTCGAAGCGGCGCCGCGCGGCCGCGTCGTCGACCGGCTGATACCCAGAGTAGACGTCCGGGAGCGCGCCCATGTCGCACGCGCCCTGCACGTTGTTCTGCCCGCGCAGCGGGTTCACCCCGCCGCCGATCGCTCCGACGTTTCCCGTCACGAGCGCGAGGTTCGAGAGCGCGATGACGGTCTCGGTGCCCGAGACGTGCTGGGTGACGCCGAGCCCGTACGCGAGCCAGCCGCGCCGGCTCGCGGCGTAGAGCCGGGCCGCGTCGACGATGGCCGCGGCCGGGACGCCGGTCACGCGCGCCGCCTCGTCCGGCGTCCACCTGGCGAGCGCCGCCCGGAGCGCGTCGACGTTCTCGCAGCGCGCGTCGAGATACGCGCGATCCTCCCATCCATGGGCGAAGATCGCGTGCAGCATGCCGTTCACGAAGGCGATGTCGGTGCCGAGCCTGATCTGCGCGTGCAGGTCGGCCGCGCGTGCGAGGCGGGTGCGCCGCGGATCGACGACCACCAGCGGGACGCCGCGCTCGTGCGCGGCCAGGATGCGGGCGCCCAGGATGGCGTGGTTCTCGGTGACGTCGGCGCCCACGACGAGCAGACAGTCGGTCTCGTCGACGTCGGCGATCGGGTTCGTCATCGCGCCCGAGCCGAGGGTCCGGCGGAGTCCGGCGACCGACGGCGCGTGACAGACGCGCGCGCAGTGGTCGACGTTGTTCGTCCCGAGCACCGCGCGCGCGAACTTCATCGCCGCGAAGGCGTCCTCGTTGGTCGCGCGCGCGCTCGCGACGACCCCGACCGCATCCGGGCCGCCCTCGTGGCGCGCCGCCGCGAGCGCCTCGGCGGCGGCGGCGAGCGCCACGTCCCATGCGACCGCCTCGAGCCGCCCGTTCCGACGCAGCAGCGGCCGCGTCAGGCGCTCCGGGCTCGCGATGAACTGCGCCGCGTTCCACCCCTTCACGCAGAGCTGCCCGCGTGACACCGGGTGCAGGCGCTCCGGCGCCACCCCGACGACCCGTCCCCCGGCAACGTCGAGGACGAGCCCGCAGCCGACCGCGCAGAAAGGACAGGTCGTCGTGGTCACGGCGCCGCCGCCTCCAGCGCGCGCGCGGCGCGACCGTCGGCGCGGACGAGCCGGCACGGCGCGGCGGCGGGGGCCGCCCCGATGCGTTCAGCGACGCCGTCCACGGTGTCCTCCCTTGCCGCACCCGCCGACGGCCGGCGCGCGCACCGTCAAGACCGGCACGGGCGCGTGGCGCACGACCTTCTCGGCGACGCTGCCGATCAAGAGGTGCGCGAGTCCGGTCCGGCCGAGCGTGCTCATCACGATCACGTCGGCGCGCTTGGCGGCGTCGAGGATCGCGGGCACGGCTTCGCCCGTCACGGCGCGGCAGGCGACGCGCTTCGCACCCGCGCCGAGCGCCTGCCGCGCCACCTCGGCGAGCCGCGCCTCGCGCTCGCGGGCGATCTCCGCCGGCGGCGTCCAGGCGATCTCTTCCCGGGTCGGATAGCCGGGGCCGGTGTAGAACGGCGTGAGCACGTGCAGGAGCGTGATGCGCCCCTCATGGCGGTCGGCGAGCGCGGACGCCACGCGCAGCGCGTGGGTGGCGTTCGGCGAGAGGTCGTGCGGCACGAGGATGCGCCGGAATCGCGTCGTCATACCCTCAGCACATTCCAAGATCCCTGCCACGCCGTGCGCAGCGCCAATCGCGCAACCCCACGCGACTCGACACGCCGCCGCTTGGCGCGGCCGGGAATGCGAGGCCGTACATTCGCAGCCCTGGGAACGGCGCGCGGCGGCGCGCGCGACCACGCACATGGTCCGCGCCTTCGAGCACGCCCGCGCCGCGCTCGGGCTCGACACGTCGCCGCCGCACGACCGGGACTCAGAGGTTGTGAAGAAATCCCGGACGGGAGGGGATTTTTTCACAGCCTCTCAGTCCGCGCCGTCCGTCCGCCACGCGAAGAGCGCGCCGAGCGCGGCGGCGCGCGCGGCCCGCGCGTCGCCGTCGGTCGCGATCGTGACGCGCGGCTCGCCGGGCGCCCACGGCTCCGCCTCGGACGCCTGGGCCAGATAGGTGTCGAAGCGCGCGTCGGACACGTCGCCGGGCAGCCGCGCCGCGAGCCGCGTCCGCACCGTCTCGGGCTCGGCGGTCGCCTCGACGAAGAGCACGCGCCGGCCGCGCCGCGCCGCCACCGCCGCGACCGCGTCCCGATCGGCACGGCGCAGGAACGTCGCGTCCGCGATCACCGTCCGGCCGGCCGCGAGCCCGGCGTCGACCTCGCCGCAGAGCGCCGCGTAGACGGCGGCGCGCGCCGGCGCGCCGTAGCGGTCGGGCGGCGCGGCGGCGCCCGGGTGGTCCGCGCGCTTGCGGATCACGTCCGAGCGCAGCACCTCGGCCTCGGTGATCTCGGCGAGCGCGGCGGCGATCGTCGACGTCCCCGTGCCGCTCCGTCCGCAGCAGACGATCAGCGCCGGCGCGTGCGCGCGCCAGGCGGAGCGGAGCGCGAGCGCGACGTAGGCGGCGGCGCGCGCGCGCGCGCGCTCCCGCTCGGCCGCCTCCACCTCGGGCTCGGCGTCCGTGAGCGCGGCGACCATCGCGCGCACGCTCGCCCGATACGCAGCATAGTACGGCACGAGCCGCGGGAGCACGGGATCGTCGGCCGCATCCACGTAGGCCGCCGCGAAGGCGGCGGCGAGGTCGCGCCGGCCGCGGGCCTCGAGGTCCATCGTGAGGAACGCGATCTCCGACGCGACGTCGTTGCAGCGGAGCGGCAGCGAGAACTCGATGCAGTCGAAGACGTAGATGCCTTCCGGCAAGCCGCCGGCGCCGCCCGCCGGCACGAAGCACACATGCTCCGCGTGCAGGTCGCCGTGTCCCTCGCGGATGCGGCCCTCCGCCTGACGCGCCCGCAGGAGCGGCGCGTGCGCCCGCACGAACCACTCGGCGGTCGCGACGAGCGCCGCGTGCTCCTCCGCGAAGAGCACGCGGCCGACGAACGGCCGGAGTGTGGCCAGGGTGTCGGCGAAGCGCCGCCGCACCGCCTCGGGCGACGCTTCGGCCGCGACCGCCGGTCCGCTCGGGGCCGCGCCGTGGAACGCCACGATCCGGCGCGCGAGCGCCGCCATCATGGAGACGTCGACGGCGCCGGCGGCGAGCAGGGCCGGCAGCAGCCGCGCCGCGGGGAGGCGCCGCATGTGGAGCACCGGCTCGACGGGCTCGCCCGCGCCGCCGAGCGCGAGCGTGCCATCGGCGCGCCGCACGACGTCGACGACGTCGAGGTAGACCGCCGCGGCGAGGCGCCGGTTCAGCCGCAGCTCCTCGGCGCAGAAGAAGCGCCGGCGCTCCCGCGTCCCGAAATCGAGGAACGAGAAGCGCACCGCCTTCTTGAGCTTGTAGACGTCGTCGCCCGCGAGGAACACGTGCGAGATGTGGGTCTGCACGTGCTCGACCCGCGCCGGCCGGGCCGCGTGGAAGGCCGGGGCCGCGAGCGCGGCCAGCACCTCCTCCGGGACCTCCTCGATCGCGTCCGCGCCGCTCATGCGGCTCCGGCGAGCACGCGGGTCGGGCGAGCCCCTCCCGGAGCGCCCGGCCGCGGCATCGGCAGGGCCGACGCGGGCGAAGCGAGCCGCAGGAACGACGCGCGCCGGCACCTCGCCGACATGCTACGGCGCGCGCTTCAGGTAGGCGACGATCGCGCGCACCTCGGCGGGCGTCAGCACGCGCCGGAAGTGCGGCATGGCCGGCCGCTTGGTCGCGAGCATGTGCCAGACCGCCGTCCGCACCTGCTCCGGGTCGCGGCGCCGGAAGTAGGCGCGGTCGAACACGACCGCCGGCCGCTCGCCCTCCTCGGCGAGGCTGCCGGCGCCGCGTCCGTCGTCGCCGTGGCAGGCGGCGCAGTAGCGGTCGTAGAGGACGTAGCCGGGCGAGAGCAGCCGCACGAACGCGACCAGCGAACGGAGCTCGCCCGCGGCGATCGGCGGCCCGATGGCCGGCATCCCGCCGCGTCCGTGGCTCGCGAGGACGCCGAGATCCTTCTCGTCCACGCTCGCCTGGAAGGCCGGGTCGGAGAGGTCGCGCGGCGTCCGCGCGCCCGGCGGCAGCGTCAGCTCGGGCGTTCCGGTGCGGCCGTGGCAGAGCTCGCAGCGGTCGACGTACACCGCCTGCCCCTCCTCGACGCGCCGCCACTCGATCGTCGGCAGCCGCTCGAGGTAGGCGGCGATCGCCTCCACCTCGCGGGCCCGCGATCGCAGCCGCTCCGGGTCGAGCGCCAGCTCGAGCGGCACGCCGCTCCGGATGCGCCGCACGATGTCCTCGGTCGGATAGCGATCGAGGAAGCCGCGCCGCAGGTCGCTCGGCGGGCTCGCGAAGAGCGACGCGTCGGGCCCGTCGCCGCGGCCGGTGACGCCGTGGCAGCGCTCGCAGTTCTCCGCGTAGAGGGCGCCCCCATCGGGAGCCTCCGCCCGCGCCGACCCGCCCGCGAGGAGGCCCGCGAGCACCAATGCCGCTGCCGCCGCCAACCGCCCGATCCGTTCCATCCTCATGCGCACCTCCAAGAGCAAGCGTGCCGCCAACCCGCCCGCCGCGCCCCGCCGTGCCGGCGTTCCGAGCGATGGGACGACCCGCCCCCCGACAAGCGGCCTTTTTCCGAGGCCTGGGAACGATCCACGCCCCGGCGCGGCTCCGCGCGCGGCACGTCTCTTGGAAGGCAGGCCGGCGACGTCCGCTTGCGATCCGCGAGACCCAGGCCCTATGTGACCGCCCCCATGAGCGCCGACCAAGCCCCGAAGGGCTCCATCCTCATCGCCGAAGACGAGACCGCGGTGCGCGAGAGCCTCGCCGAGGTGCTGCGTGACGAGGGCTACGAGGTGACCGCCGTCGGCGACGGCGACGCCGCCATCGCCGCCCTCGACAGCCAGGAGGTCGACCTCGTCATCTCGGACCTCCGGATGCCCGGCGCCGACGGCCTCACGGTGCTGTCGCACGCGCGCAACGTGTCCCCCCAGGCGTTCGTGCTCCTCATGACGGCCCACGCGACGGTCGAGACGGCCGTCGAGGCCTTGCAGCGCGGCGCCCAGGACTATCTCCTGAAGCCGCTCATCTTCGACGACGTCCTCCACAAGATCGCGCACCTCCTGCAGCACCGCCAGGTCGCGTGGGAAAACCAGCTGCTGCGCAGCCAGGTAACCAAACAGTGGGACTTCGACAACCTGGTCGGGCGCTCGGGGGCGATGCGCGACGTGATGAAGCTCGTGCAGCGCGTCGCGCCGACCAAGAGCACCGTGCTCATCACGGGCGAGAGCGGCGCCGGCAAAGAGGTCGTCGCGCGCGCGATCCACCACTTCAGCGAGCAGCGCGACCGCATCTTCCTGCCGGTGAACTGCGGCGCGATTCCCGAGAACCTCCTCGAAAGCCAGCTCTTCGGCCATCTGCGCGGGTCGTTCACGGGCGCCGTCGCCAACCAGGAGGGCCTCTTCGCGCGCGCCCGCGGCGGCACGATCTTCCTCGACGAGATCGGCGATCTGCCCCTCAATCTCCAGGTGAAGCTGCTACGGGCGATCGAGCAGAAGGAGATCCTGCCGGTCGGCGCGACCACGCCGTCGAAGGTCGACGTGCGCGTGATCGCGGCCACCAACTCGGACCTCGCGAAGGCCGTCGACGAGGGCCGCTTCCGCGAGGACCTCTTCTATCGCCTGAACGTCGTGGGCATCGAGATTCCCCCGCTCCGGGAGCGCCGCGAGGACCTGCCGCTCCTGATCGAGCACTTCGTCCGCATCCACAACCGCGAGCTCAAGCGCACCTTCAAGGGCGTCGACGGCGCGACCATGAAGATCCTGATGGCGTCGCCCTGGAAAGGCAACGTGCGCGAGCTCGACAACGTGATCGAGCACGCGATGATCCTCGGCGAGGGGGAGTGGATCACCCCGGCCGACCTGCCCCGCGCGCTCAAGGGCGACGCCGTGGTCGGCGCGCCGACCGGCGAGGGCCTCCGCGAAGCGATGCGCTCGTACGAGAAGGCCCACATCCAGTCGGTGCTCCTCAAGGTCGACCACGACAAGAAGCAGGCGGCCGAGATCCTCGGCGTGTCGCTCTCGTCGCTCTACCGGAAGATCGAGGAGCTCGAGATCTCGTAGGCCGCGGAGACTTTCCACCGCCCGCGGCCGGCGGCGAACGTCGAGCCCGCGCCCACCAGCTTTTCTTCCGCCGGTGTGATACGGGTCCACCGCGTGTTGATCTCGAAGATCCTCCCGAACGCGGCGGCATTCGCGCCCGAGCCGGAGCATGCCGTCCTCCAATGACGAGCGCCCGAAGGCGGGGGCCGGCGATCCGGGCGGCACGGCTCCGGTCCTGACGGCCTCGAACCTCCTCGGCCGGATCGGCCTCGACGGGGCGGGCTGCGCGCGCCGCCTCGCGTTCCTCTCCTTCGATGCCGCCGACGTCGAGAACCTCGCCAAGCTGCGGACCTTCGCGCATGCGAACGTCGACGGGATCGTCGACGACTTCTACGGACACCTGCTCTCGTTCGAGGAGACCCGCCGCCTGCTCGCGGACCCCGACAGGGTCGCGCGGCTCAAGAAGGTCCAGCGCGAGTACTTTCTGCGCATGCTCGACGGTGATTTCGGGCGCGACTACTTCGAGAGCCGTCTCCGCGTCGGTGCCGCGCACGCCTGCACCGACCTCCGGCCGGAGTGGTACCTCGGCACGTACTCGCTCTACCTCCAGCTCCTCGCCGAACGGCTCCGCGAGCACTACCACGACGACCCCGACATGCTGCTCGCCCTCCTCGGCTCGTTCACCAAGGTCGTGTTCCTCGACATGGGCCTCGCCATCGACGGCTACATCCTGAGCGGCTACGTCGACCGCACGCTCGCGCAGGACTACCGCCGCATGGCCGAGGTCGCCGAGCAGGCGCTCGACGAGAAGGCCGAGCTCGAGCAGGCGAAGGCCGACCTCACCGGCATGATCGTCCACGACCTGAAGGGCCCGCTCGGCGGCATCCTCGCGGTCACCCAGCTCGCGCTCCGCAAGGCGGGCGGCGCGCCGACCGACCGCCACTTCGCGCAGATCCAGCGCAGCGCCCAGGACCTGATGCGGATGATCGAGAACCTGCTCGAGATCGACCAGATGCAAGAGGGCCGGCTCGAGCTGCGCCTGGAGCCGGTCGCCGTCGACGGCCTCATCGCCGAGTGCGGGGCGGAGTACCGGGCCGCGGCCGAGATCGCCGGGATGACGATCACCGTCGCGGCCGATGCGGCGCTTCCGATCCTGATGACCGATCGCTGGCTCCTCCGCCGCGTGCTCAACAACCTGGTGGTGAACGCCATCCGACACAGCGCCGCGGGCGCGATCGAGCTCGGCGCGCAGATGGCGAACGGGCACGTCGAGCTCCGCGTCCACGACAGCGGCCGCGGCATCGCTCCCGAGGAGCAGGCGGGCCTCTTCGAGCGCGCGCGCCGCCGACGCGGGGCCCATCGCGAAGACACGGGCCTCGGGCTGGTGTTCTGCAAGATGGCGTGCGAACGGATGGGCGGCTCGATCGCCATCGAGAGCGCGCCCGGCAGCGGCACCAGCTTCGTGATCACCCTGCCGGCCGAGGCGTCGCTCTAGCGGGGAGGACGACATGGGGAGCGGAGCGCGAAGGCTGGCGGTGGTGGCGATGCTGATCGGCGGCGCGGCCCTCGCGTTCGCCGGATGCCGGCCGCCGGCGCCGAGCGCCCCGCCCGCGCGCGTCGCCACGGTCGCGGATTGGTCGGTCGCGCGCGGCGCCGTGCTGTACGCATCGTACTGCGGCGGATGCCACGGACCGTCGGGGCACGGCGACGGCCCGGTCGCCGGCGTGATCGACCTCCGTCCCGCCGACCTCCGCGCGCCCGGCCTCCTCGACCGCAACAGCGACGACGAGCTCATCGCGCGCCTCCTGCACGGAACGCCGCTCCGCTCGACGCCGCGGCGGAACGCGGTCGCCGAGGACCTCGAGGCCGACGCGATCAGCGCCTACCTGCCGACGATCTCGTACGCCCCCTGGGAGATCCTGCGCGTCGGCCGCTTCGTTTTCGAAGGCGCCTGCGCGCCCTGCCACGGCGCCTATGGCCAGGGCGAGGGCGTGCTCGGCGCCACCAACGAGCCGCCGCCCCCGAACCTCATGGTCGCACGCGAACGCCACGGCGACCGCACCCTCGAGCGCATCGCGATCGAGGGGATCGGCACCATGCCCCCGCTCGCCGACACCTTCGAGCCCGGCGAGCTGCGCGCGCTCGTCGCCTACGTGCGGCACCTCTCGAAGGGGTATCGCCTCTACGACACCTACTGCGCCGCCTGCCATGGCGACGACGGCCGCGGCGTGCACCCGGAAGACCTCCTGCCGCCGGCGACGAAGGCGCCGGTGATCGGCGCCGAGACCGTGAAGCGGCTCGGACCCGCCGCGACGCGCACCCGGGTCCTCCACATGCTGCGGCGCGAGTCCGGGCGCATGCCGCATTTCCAGGGTACGCTCACCGACGCGCAGCTGCGGGACGTCTTCGCGTACCTGCGCCACGAGTCGCGCTGAGCGCGACCAGAAGGGAACCCGCCATGGTGGTCCGCGATTGCATGACGACGACCGTCGAGACCGTGAAGCCGGACGACGACGTCGCAACCGTGCGCGAGGTGCTCCGCCGCCGCCGCATCCGCCAGATACCGGTCGTCGCCGCCGGCCGCGTGATCGGCATCATCACCGACCGCGACGTCCGGGCCGTCACCGACGCCCGCACCACCGTCGACGCGGTCATGACGCCGACCCCCGCGACCGTCGCGCCCGACACCCCCGTCGAGGTGGCCGCCGCGACGCTGCGCCAGCGCAAGATCGGCGCCCTCCCCGTCGTCCTCGACCACGCGCTGGTCGGCATCGTGAGCGAGAGCGATCTCCTCGGCGCCCTCGTCGATCTCTGCGCCCGTCTCGAGCAGACCACCGTCCTCGCCCTCGAGTGCGACGAGGACGCGAGCGCCGTCTCGCGCATCCGCGAGATCTTCGGACGCCACGGTGCCACCGTCGCCTGGATCAGCTCGGTCCGCACGCGCGGCGGCAAGCAAGCGATCAACGTCCGCGTCCGCATGCCCCCGGAGCGCGGCGCCACGGAGCTCCTGGCCGACGCGGGCTTCCGCGTCGTGTCGTGCGTCGCAAGTCCGAAGGGGTAGGAGCCCGCGACCGCTACTCGTCGCCTTGCGCGACGCACCGACGCCTGGCAGCCTCGTGGGTACATTCGTGGCCACGAGGAGGACGCCCGTGACGACCGTCGGCATCCGCGAGCTCAAGGAATCCGTCAGCGACATCTTGCGCCGCGTGCGCGAACGGGACGAGACGATCGAGATCTCCTATCGCGGGGAGGTCGTCGCTCGCATCGTCCCGGTAAGACGCGAGCGCTCGCAGGCGGGTGCGCGGCGGCGCGCGCGTGCCGTGTGGAACGACATCGACCGCGTCGCCGACGAGATCAGCGCCCGCTGGCCACGTGGGGTCGGCGCCGTCCGAGCCATCCGCGAGACCCGGCGTGGATGACGTCGTCGTCGACGCCAGCGTGTTCGTGAGCCGGCTGCTTCGCACCGACCCCAACCACAGCGTCACGTGCGCGTGGTTCGAGAGCCGCGACCGCGCGGACGGACTGCTCGTCGTTCCGGCGCTCATGCCTCCGGAGGTCGCGGGGGCGATCGGACGCCGTATCCGCGATTCCCGCGTGACGCGCCGCGCGGTCGAGAAGCTGCTGCGGATCCCCGCGCTGCGCGTCGTCGCGGTCGATCGGGCGCTCTCCGGCCGCGCGATGACGCTCGCGGCCGAGCTCCGGCTGCGCGGCGCCGACGCGATCTACGTCGCGGTCGCGCAGCGCCTCGAGCTTCCCCTCGTCACCTGGGACCGCGAGCAACACGATCGCAGCGGTCAGACCATCTCCGCGCGCAGACCGACGGTCTGAGGCTACGTGCAAGGAACGGATCTCGTACGATTGACGCGCCCGCGCCGACGCGCCATGCAGAGCCCGTGACGCGCGCGAGCTCGACGATGCCCCGCTTCCTCTTCACCGGGAGCGGCGGGCAGATCCTGCGCCACGTGCCGAGCTTCGCGAAGCTCTACTGGCGCCTCTTTCGCGACTGCCGCGTGCCGCTCCTGCCGAAGGCCCTGCTCGTGCTGATCGCGATCTACCTGTGCTCGCCCCTCGACGCGGTTCCCGAGCTGATCCCGGTCGTCGGCGCGATGGACGACCTCGCGGTCGGCCTCGCGGGGCTCTGGCTCTTCGTGCGGCTCTGCCCGCCGCCCGTCGTGCGCGCGCACGTGACCGCGATCGCCGCCGAGACCCGTGCCTAGCTCGCTGCGCCTCCTCCTCGTCGGCGCGGCGTTCGCCGTGCTCCTGGCGACGATGCTCGCCGGCGCGGCGAGCGGGCTCTTCCTCGACGCGCTCTGGTTCCGCCAGCTCGGCGCCTGGGTGGTGTTCCGCACCCGCCTCCTGGCGCAGCTGGCGTGCTTCGCCGCCACCTTCGTACCGACGTTCGCGCTGGTGGCGGCGGTCGGTCTGCGCGCCGTCCGCCAGGTGCGCCAGGCGGGCGTGGTGCGCGTGGTGTTCCGCCGCACGACGGACGGCCAGGCGTCGCTGCCCGAGCTGGTCGCGCCGCTCGCGGGACGGCTTCCGTGGCGCGCGCTCGTCCTCGGCGCGGCGGCGGTCGCGGCGGCCCTCGCGGGGATCGCGCAGGCGGCGAGCGCCGGGGCCTACCTCCTCTGGTGGTACGGCGGCGCCTTCGGCGCGGCCGATCCCGTCTTCGGCCGCGACGTCGGCTTCTTCGTGTTCGCGCTGCCGGCTCTGAAGAGTATGGCCGGAGCGGCGACCGGGGCGGTCGTCCTGGCGACGATCGTCGCGGCGGCCGTCTTCTACCTCCACGGCGCCCTCGACGTCCGCCGCCCCGACGAGCTCGCTGCGCCGCACCTGGTCGGCACGGCATCGCTACTCCTCGCGCTCTACCTCGCGACCCGCGCCGTCGGCTATTGGCTCGGCCGCTACGATCTCCTGCTCGCGCCCTACGGCGCCGTCTTCGGCGCCGGCTACACGGTGAGCGCGGTGAAGCTGCCCCTGCAGTGGCTCCTCGTCCTGGCGTCGCTCGCCGGCGCCGGGCTCGCGGCCGCGAACGTCCGCGGCCGCGACTGGCGCCTCGCGATCGGCGCGGTGGTCCTCGTGCTCGGCGCCGGGCTCCTCGCGTCGTTCCTCCCCGACGTTTTCCAGCGCCTGCGCGTCCGCCCCGACGAACTCCGCCTCGAGCGCCCCTACCTCGCGCACAACATCGCGATGACCCGGCGCGCGTACGGCCTCGACCGCATCGACTCGCGACCCTTCCCCGCCGACCAGGCGCTCGACGCCGCGGCGATCGCGCGCAACGCCGCCACCTTCGAGAACGTCCGCCTCTGGGATCCGCAGCCGCTCCTCGACGCCTACCGCCAGCTCCAGCTCATCCGGCTCTACTACGACTTCCACGACGTCGACGTGGACCGCTACGACCTCGCCGACGGCCGCCGGCAGGTGATGCTGGCCGCCCGCGAGATCGACGCCGAGCTCCTCCCCGAGAACGCGCGGACGTGGGTGAACCAGCGCCTGCAATTCACGCACGGCTTCGGCGCCGTCATGAGCCCGGTGACCGAGCTCGAGGGCGAGGGGCTTCCGACGTTCTTCATGCAGGACATCCCGCCGCAGTCGCGGGTCGGCATCGGGCTCGCGGAGCCGCGCATCTACTTCGGCGAGAAGACCGACGACTACGTCATCGTGAACGCCGAGGCCGAGGAGTTCGACTACCCCAAGGGCGACGAGAACGTCTCCAGCAGCTACACGGGCGCCGACGGCATCATGCTCGGCTCGCGTCTGCGGCGCGCGATCTTCGCCTGGCACTTCCGCGACCTGAACCTCCTGCTCTCCGGGAACCTCCGCCCCGAGAGCCGCATCCTCTTCCGCCGTACGCTGCAGCAGCGGATCGGCGCGCTGGCGCCCTTCCTCCGGCTCGACCGTGACCCGTACCTCGTCGTCGCGAACGGGCGCCTGGTGTGGATGCAGGACGCCTACACGACCGCGCGCACCTTCCCGTACGCGGAGCCGATCCGCGGTCTCGGCATCAACTACATCCGCAATCCCGTGAAGATCACCGTCGATGCCTACGACGGCACCGTCGGCTTCTGGGCGATGGACCCCGACGAGCCCGTGCTTGCCGCCTACGCCCGCATGTTCCCGGGCCTCTTCCGGCCGTTCGCGGAGATGCCCGCGGCGCTCCGGCCGCACGTGCGCTATCCCGAGGACCTCTTCCTGATCCAGACCGAGATGTATCGCACGTACCACATGACCAACCCGGACGTGTTCTACAACAAGGAGGATCTCTGGAGCTTCCCGACCGACGCCGCCGGCGGCGAGATGCGGCGCGCGGTCGCCGACCCGTACTACGTGATCACAAAGCTCCCGGGCGAGGCCGGCGAGGAGTTCATCCTCATGCAGCCGATGACGCCCGCCAACCGCAGCAACATGGTCGGGTGGGTCGCGGCGCGCAGCGACCTCGAGCACTACGGCGAGCTCGTCGTCTACGAGCTCCCGAAGGAGCGCCTCGTGTACGGCCCGCAGCAGATCGAGGCGCGCATCGACCAGGACACCGTGATCTCACAGCAGCTCTCGCTGTGGAACCAGATGGGCTCCAAGGTGATCCGCGGCAACCTGCTGGTGATCCCGGTCGAGGACTCGGTCGTCTACGTCGAGCCGCTCTACCTGCGCTCGACCCAGGGACAGATCCCGGAGCTGAAGCGCGTAATCGTCGCCTACGGCGACCGGCTCGCGATGGAGCGCACCCTCGACGCCGCGCTCGCCGCCGTGTTCCGCCCGGGCGCCGGCGCGCCGCACCCGGAACCCGCCGCCGCTCCGATCGTCGTCCCCGCCGAGTCCGGCGACGCACGCTCCGGCGGATCCGCCAACCCGACCGCGCCGACGACCGCACGCGACCACTACCAGGCGGCGCTCGAGCGTTTGCGCGCCGGCGACTGGGAGGGCTTCGGCCGCGCGATGGACGCGCTCGGCAAGACGCTCGCGGAGTGAGTCCCGCCGGGTGGCCGCCTTGGGGCGGACGCCCCGCAATCGGATATGATGCGCGGATGTCCGAGCCGCATCGTCTGACGCTCCTCGAAGCCGCGGACGCGCTCGCGGCGGTCTTCACCACGGTCGACGTGGTGCTGTCGCCGTCGCAACCGATTCCAACGCCGCCGGCCGCCGTCATGAGCACCGGCGGCAACGACCCCGAGGCGGCCGAGCAGATGCGGCGGTTCACCGCCCCCTACGACATGTCCGGGAGCCCGACCCTCTCGCTGCCGGCCGGCGTCGACGCGAACGGGCTGCCGCTCGGCTTCCAGCTGATCGGACCGGCGCTCGGCGAGTCGGCCGCGTTCGACGACGAGGACGCGCGGATCGCGGCGCTGCTCCGCCGGCCGCCGACCGCGGTCGACAACATGAGCGCGCGCCACCCCTTCATCCAGATCACCTCGGCGATCGCGGTGTCGCCGGAGATCACGGCGCACTCGATCATCCCCGTGACGGGGAGCGGTCCCTACGAGCACGGCACCGACGGCGTGGTCGCCTACGAAAGCGCCCACGTCGATTGGGCGGCCTCCGAGAAGGTGGTGCGCTGGAACCACTCGTGCCAGGGGACGCCCGTGGCCATCGAGGAGGTGCGCCGCATCCTCTATCGGCACGCCGCCGAGGCCGACGCGGCGAACGCGCCGCCCGCGCCGACGCCCGCGCCGACGAGTCGGAAACGCGCGCGAGCCCGCGCCGGGTAGTGTCTCAGGTTGATCGTGCACCGGAGTTTCGGTCTCCCGTGATCGCTCTTCGTTCGGTGGCGCCGGCGGGTGGGTCCGGGAGTGCTTCTACGGTCGCCCGGCTCCTGGCGCCCAGCGCGTACGACCCGCTGGTGCCTCCCCGACTTGCGCACGGCGCGAGGTGGAGCTCCCCGAAGCACTCCCGGACCCACCCGCCGGCGATGCCTGGCAGCAAGGAACGAGCACCGGGCGGGCAGCGTCGCCGTACCGAAGCGCGGGTGAGCATGCCGCAGCAGGCAGGCGGATCGGGGATGGCTTCGGGGAGCCGCAGCTCGCGCCGTGCGCAGGCCAGAGCGGCTGCGGCGGGCCCTACGCGCCGGGTGGCAGGACCCCGGCGACCGTAGAAGTCCTCCCCGATCCGCCTGCCTGCTGCCACCGATTGTTCTGCCGCGTGCAAATGAAATGAGACACCACCCCGCGCCGCGACGCCTTGACGTGAGCGGCCCGGCGTGAAATCCGCGACGGCCGTGCGCGCGCTCGTGCTCGCCGTCTCGCTCGTCCTTTCCCTCTGCGGCCGCGGCGTCTCGGCACAGGAGCTCGAGCCGCGCTCGTACGTGAACACGCCGATCGGCGTCAATTTCCTGCTCGCGGGCTACGCCTACCAGACGGGCGACGTCGCGACCGATCCCGCGCTGCCGATCGAGGACGCGAAGGTCCACATCCACAGCGCCGTCCTCGCCTACGCGCGCTCCTTCGAGCTCTTCGGCACCTCGGCCAAGGCCGACGTGATCGTGCCCTACGGCTGGCTCGACGGAACCGCGACCTTCCTCGGCGCGCCGGAGGCGCGCAAGGTGGACGGCTTCGCCGATCCGCGCTTCCGCCTCTCGGTGAATCTCTACGGCGCCCCGGCGCTCACGCTCGAGCAATTCGCTTCCTACGAGCAGGATTTCCTCGTCGGCGTCAGCGTGCAGGTGGCGCCCCCGCTCGGACAGTACGACGACCGGCGCGTCGTCAACATCGGGACCAATCGCTGGCTCTTCAAGCCCGAGCTCGGCGTCTCGAAGGCATTCGGACCCTTCACCGTCGAGGTCGCGCCGAGCGTCACGGTCTTCACCGCCAACGACGACTTCCTGAAAGGCAGGCGCCGCGAGCAGGACCCCGTCTACGCCGTACAGGGGCATCTCATCTACCGCTTCGGCACGCCGCTCTGGGGATCGATCGACGGCACATACTACGGCGGCGGGCGCACCAGCATCGACGGCGTCGCCGGCGACGACCGCCAGTCGAACGCCCGCGTCGGCGCCACGCTCGCGCTCTCGGTGAGCCGCCGGCACTCGATCAAGCTCTACGCCAGCAAGGCCGTGGCGACGCGCGTCGGCGGCGACTTCGACCTCCTGGGTCTCGCTCTCCAGTATCGCTGGGGCGGCGGGCTCTGACCGTGCGCACCCCTACCGGATCCAGGGCTCGACGCCCGCCAGCACCTCCCGCGCCATCGCGAGCGCGCCGTCGGCGTCCTCGCGAGTGTAGAAGCTCGACGGCGTGACGTCCTCGCTCCCGTAGAAGGCGAGCTCGCGATCCTTGCGGAGCCGCTTGGAGATCTCGGCCCACCGTGGCACCAGGCGCGCGACGTCCGCCGGCAAGCGCGAGGCGTTCTCCCCAAGCACTTCCGAGAGGTCGTAGCTGAACGGCACGGGAACGCCGAAGCTCCGGAGGAACCCCTTCAGGAGGAGCTCGACGACCTCCTGGCTCTCGCGCACCACATCCGCGTGCGATTCCTCCGCGAGCAACAGCGCGACCGCCTTCAAGCGTTTCTGCGATCGCAAAAGATAGTCACGCGCGAGCTTCGGATTCGTCATCGAACACCCCTTCGGGATCCCAGAGCGGGATGCAGGACGCGAGCGCCCGCCGGAGGTTCGGCTCCGTCGTCGCCAGGCTCTCGCGGGCTATGAACACCGGCTGTACGGGGAATCGCCTCGCGGGAGCGAGAAACGGCAGCACCGCGTCGTCCCACCAGTCGTAGTCGGAACGCCGGGGCTCGCCCTCCCGCAGCACGAGCACCACGTCGACGTCCGAGGCATCGCGCGCGCGCCCCTCGGCGACGCTCCCGACGACGCACGCCGCCGCGACACGCGCCGCGACCAACGCCGGCAGGGTGCGGATCAGCTCCGCCAGTCTCCCCTCGAGCACGCGCTGGTTGTCGTCGAGAATCGCGTAGCGCCGCATGACTCCCGAACGATAGCCGCGCGCGGGCGGGTGCGGCAACCGCCGATCCCCGTCACCCCTCGCGCCGCGGGCCCGCGAGCGCGGCCCCGGCCTCCGGGGCGACGCTCGCGAGGTGCAGGTCGCGCTGCGGGAACGGGATCGTGATGCCGGCGTCGCCGAGCGCGCGATGGACGGCCACCGCGAGGTCGCTCGTGAGGCCCGCGCGCTCGTCGATTCCCTTGTCGGTCCAGGCGCGCAGCGTGAAGTTCAGCGCGCTCTCCCCGAAGCCCGTGAAGAGCGCCTGGGGCGGCGGATTCTCGAGCATCCGCTCGTCGGCGCGCACGACGGCGAGCAGGAGCGCGAGCACGCGCTCCGGGTCGGTGCCATAGGCGACGCCGACCGCGACCTCGACGCGGCACAGACGATCCGAAAGGGTCCAGTTGCTGATGGCGCCCGCGATCAAGTCGCCGTTCGGGACGACGACCTCCGAGCCGTCCCATGCCTTCAAGAGCGTTGCCCGCATGCCGATCGAGACGACGCGCCCGAAGATCTGCTGCCCCGGAATCTGCACGATGTCCCCGGGGTGGACGCGCCGCTCGAAGAGGAGCGTCAGCCCGGCCGCGAAGTTCTTCACCACGTCCTGGAGCCCGAGGCCGACGCCGACGCCGAGGCCGCCGAGCAGGATGCTGAGCTGTCCGAGCTGGATGCCGGCCGCCGCGAGCGCGAAGAGGAAGCCGAACGAGTACACGGCATACCGGGTGAGCGTCGAGAGCACGAACGGTACGCCCCGCGGCAGCCGGGCACGCGGATACACGTCCTCCTCGAGAACGCCGCTCACGATGCGCGCGACGAGCATCGACGCGGCGAGCGTCGACGCGAACGCCAGCAGCGTCCCGACCGAGAGCGACAGCGCCCCCACCGAAAAACCCGCGTTCGCGATCGCCCTCAGCACGGCGATCGCGACGTCGTAGAGGCCGACGGCGCGCAGCACGAGCGTCGACCAGAAGACGACGCCGAGCACGCGCAGTACGAATCCGGCGCGCTCGCGGACGAGCGCGCGGCGCCGGTCGAGCATGCGGCTCCGCCGGGCGAGCGGCGTGCCGAGGACGCGCACCACCACCGGCTCGAGACCGACCACGGCCGCGTGCACGAACACCCCCATGATCACCGCGGCCATCGAGCCGCGGCCCACGACCGCCCCGAGGTCGCTCCACCCGCCGATGTCCGCCGCCAGGGCGACGGCGAGCACGACGACGGCCAGCCGCGCCACCCGCCGCCAGGACGCCGGGGCGGCGCTCGCGCGCAGGCGGCGGGCCACCCAGGAGACGACCGCGAGCCCGGAGGCCAGCGAAGCGACCGCGCTCACCCGCGCGACCGCCGGCAGCGGCGCGACGGCCAGGGTCACCCGGTCGAGGAGCAGGATCAGCACCACGGCGACGAAGATGGGGCGATGGCGCACCCCGTCGACGGCGAGCGCGATGCGGGCCGAGGGCACGAGGGCGACGATCGTCAACAGGTGCCGGAAGCGCTGCGGGCTCGCCGGGTGGAACCACGGCGTCGCGAGCAGCACGAGCAGCAGCCCGAGCGCGTAGGGCTGAATCGGGCGTTCGCGTCCTGGCGCCGCCGGCGCGGCGGTCGCGGAGGTGGCGAGCATCCGCAAGAGCAGCACGACGACGATCGCGCACAGGAGCTGGAGCACCATCGGCCGGGCATCGCGCTCGATGTAGTCGACGGTGCTGCGCGCGTAGGCGCGGACGGCGGCCGGCACCTGCGGCAGCTCGTCGCGGAGCCGCTCCCGGACACCCGCATCCCAGAGGGGCGGCCGGCTCCGCACCAGGATGTTCTCGCGCTCGGCCGCCAGCAGCGTGGCGATCCGTTTGTCGGCGGCGGCGACGGCGGTGCGGCGATCGAGCAGATGGTCGCTGATCGCCAGGACGTGCGTCCGCCAGGGTCGGAGCGCCGCCTCCGTCTCCGCGAGCGCCGCGAGCGATCCGTCGACGCGGCGGCCGACGACGTCGCCGGCGGCGGCCGTCTCGGGACGCTCGCGCGTCTCGCGCCAGAGGCTCTCGGCGGCTTGCATCTGGTCGCGCACCTCGGAGAGTCGCTTGACCTCGCCCGCCAGCGGGGCACCCCAGACATCGAAGATCTTGGCGCTCGCCGCGAGTTCGCGACGGAGATCCTCGAGCTCGACGAACGACGACGACTGCCCGGCCGCCGTCCGCACGTGCCGCAGCAGCAGGTCGAGGTCGGGCGCCGCCCCGCGCAGCGCCGCGTCGACGCGTTCCACCGTCCGCCGCACCGCCGCGTCGGGGAGCGCGGTGGCGAGGCCCTGGAGCAGGGTGTCGGCCTGCCCGGCGACCTCTTCCGGACGGATCCAGGTGACCGCCGGGCTCGGCGACGGTGCCGGCGCTTCCGGCGACTGCGCGCGCGCCGGGCCGGCCCACGTCGCCGTGACCGGCAGCGCGAGCGCGAGGAGCGCCGCCCATCGCCATCGACGGGCGGCCCTCGCCGCGCGCGCGCGCTGCCGTCCAGACATACGGCGGGCTACTTCTTCTCGGGTTTCTCCACCGAGATCGCCATCGCCTCGGTGTAGACAACCTCGATGAGGTCCCCGACCTTCACGTGCTCGAGGCGCTTCGGGTCGCGCGCCTCCACCTCGACGACCTTCCCCTGGGAGCTCTTGAGCTTCACGGTGCCCTTCTTCTTGTCGAGGCCGACGACGGTCGCGACGACGGTCGTCTGCTGACCGACCGCCGCCCCCGGCTTCTCCCCCGGCTCGGCGCGTCCGGCGGCGTCGGCCACGGTGGCGCCCGGCTTCGCCTCGCCCGGCTTCTTGACGGTGATCGCCAGCGACTCGTAGTAGGTCACCACCACGTCGTCTCCGGACTTCACCTGCGCCAGGTTCCGCACCTCCTCGCCCACCTGCAGGTCGAACACCTTCCCTTCGGCGTTCTTCAGGGTCACGACGCGCTGCTTCTGGTCGACCTTCACGACCCGCGCCGCCGCACTCACCACCGCCCGGTCGATCACCTGCCCCGGCTTCTCGGTCTGCGTCACCGCCGCGACCGGCGCCGAGGGCGGCGGCACCTTTTCCGTACCGCACGCCGCCACCACGAAGGCCAACGCCCCCGCTCCCATCGCCATCCACGTCTTCGTTCGCATGTCTCCTCCTTCTCTGTCCTGTCTCTCTCTTTTTTGGGGTCACTCGGTGCCCGCCGGCAGCACGATGAGCGGCGGACGGGTCAAACCGTCACGGATGCGCGCCGAGAACGCCGGATCCTGACCGGCGGCCTTGGCGCGCGCGTTCACCAGGCTCGCCTGGCGGACTTCGGGAAACGGCCGGCTGGTGTCGATGATGCCATGCTCGTACAGCAGCTCGTCGAGGCGGCCGTTGGCGATCACGCGCCAGTCGAGCGGAAAGGCGACACCGAGCTTGCGGATGTGGCGCGTGATCGAGGTCGTACAGTTCGCGGTCGCGGCGTTGTACCACTCCGGACGCTCGTGCAGCTCGTTGATCGAGCGCACGTAGTCGAGGAGAAGCCGGCGCGCCCGTTCGATCGGCGTGCGCAGCTGGTAGAGGTGCACCTCCTCGCCCCGGTAGTTGGTGCGGAGCCGGATCACGTCCCGCTCGTCGGCGACGACGTAGTAGATCTCGAACTGCTTGAAGAAGCCCTTGACCGCCGAGTACTCCTCGCCCTTCTCCTTGCGGGTCTCGATCGAAACGGCGAGGTGCTGCCCGTCGGCGAACTCCCAGCTCATGATCGTGTGCGCGATCCCGGGAGCCCCCCAGTACGACATGAAGAGGTCCATGCCGACGAGCTGCGAGAGGTCGACGGTGCGGTCCTCCCAGCGCGGCGTGTAGTCGGTCTCGGTGCGGTAGTGGAAGTCCCGGACGTCGTGGAAGGTCAGGCGGTCGCCGTCGACTTCGACGTGGGCCGTACGCGCGACGTCGGGCTGCCAGTCGCGGTCGTTCCGCGGCTCGACGCGGCTCCACCAGAGCGCCCAGGCCGCGAAGAGCACGACGAGCGCCGTGAGCGTCCGGCCGAAGGGCCGCACCGTGAAGAGCACGACGAGGCCCGCGAGCACGAGCGCCGCGGCGAGGCCGTCGGCGAGGAGCGCCGGACGCGGCCCGGTGAAATGGAGCGCGGCCGCGGCCCACGCGAGCGCGAGCACGACCAGGAGCACGAAGACGATCCACCCTAGAAGGCGCATGACGACCCCACGAAACGGCGGCGACCGATATCAGACGCGCCCGGCCCCGCAAGCGGATGGGCCCGCCACGTCAGCGGTCCATCCCGGCGCGCAGGTCGAGCAGCAGTCGGTCGAACTCGTCCACCCGGATGAAGCCGATCCGCGGGAACTCGAGGTCGAGGATGACGAAGACCGTGAGGGCCATGACGGCGGCGAACGCCAGGATGTGCGTCCATTTCCGGCGCTCGCCGGTCGCCATGCTGTACCCCGCGAGCAGCGCGCAGCCGAGCCCGAGGCCGCAGAGCAGCCAGACGATGATCCACGGCGGGTGCATGCGGCCCGCCGCCGTCCGCGTCGTGGTGATGTCGATCATCGCGTTCAGCGCGGGCAGGAGGAGGATCGCGCAGGGCTGCGACCCCGCGTCACGGCAGGCGGCGAGGCTCGCGGACCAGATCTCCCCCTGGAGGCGCTCGGCGCGGCCGAGCGCCTCGCGGACGGCGTCGAGATCCGGAACCAGTCGATAGACCTCGAGCCGCGTGTCCAGGTAGCGGCGGAAGAGGTCGCGGAGCGCAGGCTGGGCCGCCGCCGGCGCCAGATCGAGGCGCAGGTAGGCGGTGCCGATCGCGTTGGTCTCTTCGACGATCAGGTGCCGGCGGGCGTCGAAGCGCGCCGCCGCGCCCGAGAACGAGAACGCCACGAGCAGGCCGAGGAGCGCGAACACCGCCCCCTCGACGGGTCCCGTGCCCGTGTGGGCGCCCTCGGGATCGAGCCGTTCGACGCGGTCGCCGACCCGGCGTCCGATCTCGAGCATGACCAGCATGCCGAGGAACAAGCCGACGCCGAGCCACCCCGCGAATCGCACGTCCCCCATGAAACACCCCCCTTCTCACAAGACGAGCTGGAACCGCGCCTGGAAGACGTGCAGCCGCCCGTCGAGCGGCCCGCCGTCGGCGAGGGCCAGCTCGTAGTTCGCCTGCCAGCGCACCCAGCGGTTCCAATACCAATTGAAACCGGCGCCGAGCACGTGCATGCGACCGCCGCGAACGTCTCCGTCCTCGAGATCGACCCACGACCAGCGGCCCGCGAGTTCCGCGGCGCCGAAGCGGCGCTCCCGGAGGCCGAGCGGCCGGGTCGGCACGACCTGACCGAAGACCGCCCCCTCGCGGTCGTAGGGCCGCACCTCGCCGGTCAGGAGGTACGCGGCCGAAAGATACAGGCCGGGAAAAGCCCGCGCTCGATGATCGACGAAGGCACTCAGGGCCTCGGCTTGCACCGACAGCGGCCCGCGCCGCGCCGCACCCTCGGCGCCGAGCACGAAGGCGCTCCGCGCCGGAATCCGGCCGGTGTCGACGGCGACCGGCGCGAGGAAGCTCTCGGGTCGCGACTGGTAACGAACGTCGTCGCTGCCGGCGAACGTGTACGACCCCGCGATCCCGAGGTGCACGAGCTCGGGCCAGCGGCCGGGCGGCGCCTCGTCCTGCTCACGGTCGCGGGCAAGCCAGGTGCCGCGCGCCACCACACGGGCGAGCGCGCGGCTCTGGTCGCCGACATCGCGCCGCTGCCCGACCGTGAACCACCCGAGCGCGCCGCTGGCACGGCCGTCGCGCCAGGTGCGGTGCGCGAGGAGTCCGAGCGACGTCGCCGGCACGAAGGCCTGCACCGGAGCGGGCAGCTCCATGAAGGCGCGGTCGCGGCTGCTCGTGACGTTGTCGAAGCCGATCGGCGCGTCGAGGCCGCCGAGTTTGAGCGATCCGACCCAGGGGACGTCGTGCGCCCCGAGCCAGGCCGAGTCGAGGTAGAAGTTCCGCTGCAAGATGCCGAACTCGAGGTTGTACTGCAGCGGATGCGGCAGATTGATGACCCCGCTCGAGACAAGGTAGCCACGACGGAGCGCGACGTCGCCCGGAACGTCCTCGGCGCCGCCGCGCGAGGCGAAGGTCGCGCCGTCCACGTTGATCTTGAACCCGATGCGGCCGGCGACGAGAGGACGCTCGCCAAGCGTGAAGCTCGGCCGGCTCTGGTCGAGCCCGACCTTCGGCTCCGCGAAAAAGCGATAGCGGAGCGCGCCGTCCCAGTAGATCCCCGCGCGCGGCAGCCACGGCGGGGTGTAGATCCCCGGCGCCGGCGGTCCGTGCGGCTCGTCGGTCGCCGCCTGCAGCGGAGCCGTGCTCGCCGCCAACGGGGTAATGCGCGTCGCGCGGCGAAACGGCGGCCGTTCATGCCAACGCGCGGTCCGCACACAGCCTTCGGGACGCGCGCAGCCTCCCGCCGGCACGCGCTTCCCGCCCGGCGCAACGCACCCGGACGCCGCGAGCCACGCCGCCACGAGGACGAGCGCGGCCCGGGCGCCCGCTGCACGTCCCGCCATCGGCACTCAGTCGAAGATCGTATAGACGAGGCCGGCCGTGAAGCGGACGACGTCGCCGTCCGAGCCGTCCTTCGTCTCCCTGTGTCCATAGAGCGTCTCGAAGCCGATCGAGAGACGCTTGTGGTACTGGAAGATCACGTTCGCCGACGCGTACGCCGTCTGGTGGTACGCGTCGCCCGCCTGGCTCGCCGTGTTGTCGAGGTTCACGTAGCCACCCGACAGCGTCGACCGCCAGCGCTCCGCCCAGTGGTGGGTGTAGCCGAGCATCAGGCCGAGGTACGGGATCGTTTCGAGGTCGCCGTCGTGGTCGAAGGCGGCGTCGTTGTTCACGAAGTCGTCGTTGCTGTAGCGGAAAAGGCCGTGGCCGTAGGTCGCCTGGGCTTGCAGGCTGTCGTTGCCCCACGTGTCGAAGACCCCCGAGGCATTGACGCCCCAGCCGAGCTTGCTCTGTCGGCCATGATCCGAGTCGTCCACGCTGATGGACCGCAGGATGGTGGCGAGCTGCACGTGGCCGACATCCGCACGCTCCCAGCGCGCGTTCACGCCGCCGTCGGGCGCGTTGTTGATGGCCTTCGCCTCGTCCGGCTGGCCGGTGAGGTCGACCTCCGACTCCGGCTGCTCGATGCCGAAGTTCAGCTGCCACTCCTTCCCGAGTGGCTGCAGGTAGCGCACCAGCGGCCGGCGCGCGAAGATCGCCGAGTTCGGCCCTTCGTAGTCGACCGTGTCGGGCCACACGTCGGGATCCTCGAAGATCGAGTAGGTCTGCCCGACGATGATGTTGTAGTACTGCCCGTAGAGATGGCGGATGCGGTACGGGAACTCGCCGCCGCCCGAGCCGTAGAAGTCGTTCTCGTAATAGAAGCGCGGCGCGCCCGCGATCTCCGGTGCGCGCACGTCGATCCGGAGCTGCGAGCCCTTGGCGTTGATGTTGAAGCGCGGGTCGCCTCCCTTGTCCGACTGGCCCGTCACCGGGATCTTGGCAGTGACGAACCGGTTGTCGTCCCCCGCGTTCTCGGTGTCGAGCGTCACGTCCGTACGCGGCTTGGCGTTGAACTTGATGAGCACCTGGGTGTTCGGGATGCGGGTGAAGCCGCGGTACTTCGGGTCGAGGGTGAGGTCGCCGGGGCGCGGCGCGGCCTGCTGGTCGTCGCGCAAGCTCGCCCGGTCCTTCACATTGCTGGCCTCGCCCGTGATCGCGGGCTCGGCGCCCGCCGGGACGGTGCCGGCGGGCGTCGTGGCGAGCGCGCCGCCGGCCGGCGTCTCGCCGGCACGCGCGGGTGGCGCCGCCGCGCGCTCTTTCTCGCGCTGCTCCATCTGTTCGAGGCGCTGCTGCAGCATGCGCACCTGCTTCTTCAGCTCCTCCACCTCGGCGCTCGCGCCGCGGGCCGGGCCGGCCCACGACGAGACCAGGAGCGCCGCGGTCGCGAGCGCGACGATCGACCGTATCATCGTTCGCATTGCGTGCCTCCTCATTGTTCGGGGTTCGGACCGAAGACGCCGGCGCCGAGCTTGCCGGCGATGTAGCGGATCGCCTTCTGCGCCCGCACGCTGTTCCCGGCCGCGTTCAGACGCGGCGAGAAGGCCGCGATCGCGTAGCGCCCGGGGACCACCGCGACGATGCCGCCGCCGACCCCCGTCTTCGACGGCAGGCCGGCATCGAACGACCAGCGGCCCGACTCGTCGTAGAAGCCCGCCGTCTGCATGATGGCGAGGAGCTCCGGCACGCTGGTCTCGTCGAGCATGCGTTCCCCCGTCTTCGGGTTGACGCCGCCGTTCGCCAGCGTCGCGCCCATGATGGCGAGATCCCTGGTGTTGATGCCAACCGAGCACTCCTTGGTATAGACGCGCAGCGCCTCCTCGGCGTCGCAGTAGAGGCGCTCCCAGTTGTAGAGGAGGCTCGCGATGCCGCGATTGCCCCAGGCCGTCGAGTACTCGGAGTCGTAGACCTTCTCGAGGAGCGGAAGCTTCTCGCCAGCGAAGCCTTCGAGGTTGCCCTTCACCTTCTCCCAGCGGTCCTTCTCGTTCTTCGCCTTCACCAGGCTCACGGCGGCGATGGCGCCCGCGTTCACCAGCGGGTTCACCGAGCGCGCCTTGTAGATCTCGAGCGCGAGCTTGGAGTTGAACGGCAGGCCCGTCGGCTCGACGCCGATCCTCTCGGCGATGATCTCGGGACCGCCGTACTGCTGCATGACGAGCGCCGCCGTGAAGGGCTTCGCGACCGACTGGATCGAGAAGCGATAGTCGACGTCGCCCGCCGCGTAGACGTGCCCGTCCCGGGTCGCGATCGCGACCCCGAAGAGCTCGGAGGGGATGGTCGCGAGGATCGGGATGTAGTCGGCGTTCTTGCCATCGGTGACGCCGGCGAAGCGGGCATGCGCGTCGGCGACGAGAGCCTGGAAACTCTCCTGACCGGGCGGAACCGGCGCAACCGCGGCCACCGTCCGCGCGGCGGACGCCGCCGGCTTCTCCTTGGCGACGCTCGCCGTGCAGGCGGACGCCGCGACGGCGACCGCAGCCAGCGCGGCCGCGCGCCGGAACGGCGAGGGAACCAGTAGTGTGTGCATGGACGTTCTCCTTCGTGTGGTTCAGCGGACGTGCACAGCTTCCCAGGCCCGCACCTTCTTGCGGCCCTGGTCGAAGAGACGGGCATAGTTGCCGATACGGAGCTGCTCGCTCGTGCGCGGGCTCAGCTTTTGCCAGAGCGGCGCGTACTGGTCGTAGATCCCTAGGTACGACACCTGATCCTTGGGCGCGACCTCGTCGGTGCCGAAAAGCACGCGCGTCGGGTGGCGCTCGAGGAAATCGGCCGTGGCCGCCACCGACTCGGGCGACGCGACGACGTACTTCGCCACCTCGCTCCAGGAGATGTCGAAGAAAACGTGCGCGAGATTCGGGGCGTTGGCGATCTCGTCCAGAAGCGCGAGGTGCCCCGGCAGCGGCTGCACGATGCGGCCGAGGCCGGTATGGGCCCAGATGATGATAGCGCGCGGGTGGCGCGCGAAGAGCGCCTTGGTCTGGTCGAAGTAGGTCCGAGCCTGCTCGGGCTTCGCGAACGGCATGTGGATGTCGCTGTGCAGGATCACGACGAGGCCGACCTCCCCGGCGAAGTCGAGAATGCGGTCGAGCGCCGGATCGGTCAGACTGGCGGCGTCGCCCGCGATCTTGGACGAGACGAACTCCTTGTGGATGGTGAACTCGCCGATGCCGGTGAAGACCCCGGGAAACGTCTCGAGCACGCGCCGGATGTGGTCGGCGGCGTACATGTCGGCCGGGTTGAAACCCGTGATCATCGGGTCGAAGCGGGCCTGCTGCTTCTTCGACAGCGACTTGTACGCCATGGCGATCCGGGCGTCGGTGAACGAGTAGTAGTAGAGGTCGGCGTCGCTCTCGAGGTAGTAGCCGGGCGCGGCGTCACCGGAAACGCGGTACGACCACTGCTGCTGGAGCGGGATGCCGAAGAGCGCGACCCGCCCGACCCGCGACCCCATGATGTCGAGGAACGTCCGGATGTCGGTGCCTTCCTGGATGTAGTTGGTGAGATGGAAGTGCGCGTCGTTGACATCGTAGGCGCGACCGGCGCGCGGCGCGCTGACGAGAGCGGCGGCGATCGTGGCGACGGCGAGGGCGCGGGACAGGCGTGAAGTCATGAACGGTTCTCCTTCTCCCCGCATCGTCAGAAGGACATCTCGAGGTTGGCCGTCAGGACCGACCCGGTGCCGCCGACTTGCTGCGGCACGGCGGTGTAGCCGATCGGCGACTGGTGGTCGTAGAGATACTCGAGGTTCACCCGCAGTTCGCGCCGGCGGAAGATCCACCAGTTGAGACCCGCCGTCGCCTCCCAGGAGTCGCCGAAGTCGCCGAAGATGTAGGAGCCCATGCTGTAGACCTGGACGGTCTTCGGGATCACCATTGCCGACGCCATGGCCTGCAGGCCGTGGTCGAACATGCGGTTCACCTCGAACGGGCCGTCGCCGCGGAAATCCTGCAGCCAGCGGACGTAGTACTCGCCGGAGAGCTCCATGCCGCGCCACTTCACGCCCGCGTCGACGTCGGTCATGTAGTACTTGACGCTGTTCACGCGCGTGTCGGGACCGAGCGCATTCGGCGCGAAGATGATCGTGCCGTTCGAGAGCCGGATCTGCGTGTTGTCGATGTCCTCGCTGTCCGGCTGCGACTGGCGGTCCTCCGGGCTGAAGGTGAAGTGCGCCCCGAGGCGGGTCGCGACGTCCTCGTGCCACTCGTAGTCGCCGAAACCGGAGCGCGGACCGTACTCGCCGGTCGTCGGCATCCACCAGAGCGCCGCCGAGACTGTCGTGAAGTCGGCGTCCATCTGTCCGGCATCCACCCCGAGCGTGCTCAGGTTGTTCGCGAGCATCGCATAGTAGCCGAAGTCACCCTTGCGGCCGTAGCCGTAGAAGCCCTGCGCGTAGGAGCCGCGGAAGAACTCGTCGGCGATCGTGCGGTGATCGACGGTGAGCCAGTACGGGAAGTTGCCGGACGTCGAGCGCGTCGTCGGCAGCGACAGGATGCCGCCGCCGACGGTGAGCGCGGGGCCGAAGACCCAGTTGAGATTGCCGCCGAGCACGACCTGCGCGCCGAGGCCCTGCGCCGCGTTGTTGGTCCACGAGTACAGCACGTAGTTGAAGCGGGGATCGATGACCCAGCCGCGGAACTCGAGCTTCACCTTGTTGAGCTCGAGATCTTCGCGCTGGTCGATCTGGACCCGCTGCCCGAGGCCGTTCGTGTAGTGGTCCTCGAGCATCTTCTGGTTGAGGTAGCGGACGTAGGTGTAGATGCCGAAGCGCACCTCACCCCATTCGGTGCGCGCGAAGCCGAAGCCGCGGCCCTGCTTGTAGCTCCCGAAGGGACCCTCCTCGACCTCCTCGCCAGGCGCGCTCGGTGCCGGCGCTGCTTGCACCGTGCTGAGCGCACCTTGCTCCTTGGCCGGCGCGGCCGCAGCCGGCATGCCGTCGCCGAGTGCCTCGCCCTTCTGGGTCTCGGCGCCGGCGGGGATGTGCCCCTTGCCGCGCTCGACCTCGGCCTGGAGTGCGTCGATGCGCGCGTCCTTCTCCTTCATGAGCTCGTAGAGCTTGGCCTGGTTCTCTTCGAGCTTGCGCAAGCGTTCGACCAGCTCCTTCTGGGTCGGGTCGGCGGCGCGGGCGATGGACGGACGGACGCCGTGGGCCAGCGCGAAGGCGCCGAGCGCAACCGCCGCAACCACACCTCTTTTTGTCGTCCACATCGCGATCCGCCTTCGGAAATCGAGACCCAGGGTCGGTACGCGCACGCGGCTTGGGGCGTCCGGCGTACGCGCTAGGCGCTAGGCGCTAGGCGCTAGGCGCTAGGCGCAGGACACAAACACCGGAAACAGGCGTCCGTCAAGCAAGAATGCGCCGTGTGGCCCGACCCGGGGTCAGAGACCGCGGGCCACCTCGCTAATGAAACGCGCCACCGACATGACCTCGACGCGCTCGTCAGTCGTCCACGAATCCTTGCCACCATAGACGAGGATCCTCCTCTTGACCCCGCCGAGATCTCCGATCGCCGCCAGTCCCTTCAGGAAGTCAGGTCGAAACCGTCGGCCTGCCTTCGCTTCGATGGCGATCAACCTCTTCCCCTGCCGCAGCAGAAAGTCGACCTCGACCGCACCCGCACTGCCATGGGACGACCAGTAGAACCACTCGTCGAACAATCCGACGTAGTCGTTCATCGCACGCAACGTCTGCGCCACCCACCCCTCGAAGAGCGGACCCCGTTCCTCCTCCTGCAGCGGGCCGAGCTGCTTCTTGAACGCGCGTACCAGCCCGGCATCGGCCCAGAAGAACTTCGGGTGCGCGACTTCCTTCACCCGCAACCGCGGCCGGTACGCGTCGAGCGTAAAGGTGAGCAGCGTCTGCTCGAGGATCTCGCGGTAGCTTTGGATGCTCGTGCGCGCCACACCGGCGTCGCGCGCCAAGGACGACACGTTGAGGATCTGACCGTGGAAGAGGGCGGCGATCGGCAGGAAGCGAACGAAGCTCGGGAGCCGACGGACGGCGGCCTCGGCCTGGATCTCCTGCGCGAGATAGGTCCGCACGTAGGCTGCGAGCCGCTCGGCGCGATTGGGTGCGGCCCACACCAGCGGCAGCGTCCCGAAGGTGAGCGCATCGTCGAGGTCGAAGCGCCTGCCGAGCTCGGCCGCCGTGAAAGGATGCAATCGGCGCTCGACCGCACGTCCGGCGAGCAGGTTCACTCCCTTGCGCCGCAGTTGCCGTGCGCTCGAGCCGCACAGCACGAAGCGAAGCCTGCGCGTCTCGATGAGCCGGTGCACCGCGCTCAAGAGTACGGGGGCGCGCTGCACCTCGTCGATGACCACCCAGGCCCCCGAAGGGAGTCCATCCAGTTTCCGCGCAAAGGCATCCGGCTCCGCCAAAAGCTCCACCAGAAGCGCCTCGTCGAGCAGGTCGAAGGTCGCCGCGGCATCCCCGAAGCGATCTGCCAGCCAATAGCTCTTCCCCGTGCCACGTGGTCCGAACAGGAAAAACGACTCGGCCGCCGGCTGCAGCAAGCGCGCAATCTTGGTGACACCCATACCGTCATTTTTCCTGGAGCTATGCCGGGAGTAAAGGCCGTCACGCGGGTGAGAACCAAGGGGGGCTCGATCCTCCGGATTCCCCGTCTGCGGATGTCGAGCTCGGCCTGCCTACAACGCTCGATCTACTTCGTCAGAACGTGATCTGCATGCGCGCCCCGAGCACCACCGCCGTGTCGACCCGCTTCTGCGCCGGCTCGAGCACCTGGAGGTCCGGCGTGACGTGGAGCCACGGCAGGACCTCGGCGTTGTAGAACACCTCGAAGCCCTGCCCGCCCTGGGTGCGACGCTCGATCAGGCGCGGCAACTGATCGCTCCGGTCGGTGAGATACCAGCCGATGCCGAAGGTGTCGGCGTCGCGGGTCGGGACGATGCCCTTGCCGCCGAAGCCGAAGCTGTAGAAGCGCTCGATCGGGTTGGTGCGCTCGTCCGCCTGCGCGAAGCGGAAGAACAGGCCCACGCCCTGCGTCGGATCGTCCTTCTCGACCCACAGGAACTGATCGAAGTTGTAATAGATGGCCCAGCCATCACCGGCGCGCTCGACGTCGGCGAAGTCGGTCCCGAAGCGCCGGTCGATAAGCGCGTCGACGACGAGTCGGCGGTCCTGGTCGAGCACGGCGAAGTTCCGGCTCGACCACGAACCCCCGAGCGTCACGTGCCCCGGGAGGCCGAGCGGCCGGTACCCGACGCGGAGCTCCTCGGCAACCACCGTACCCTTGTCGAAGGCGTCCTCGAAACCCGAGACGTCGGGACGACCGCCCGCGTCGAGCGCGAGCACCTGGAGCGTGCCGAGCTCGTCGGGCAGGACGAAGAGCACGCCGCCCCCGAGCGCCGAGTACGGCACGGAGCGAAAAAGGGCGGGGTTCAGCACGAACGCGAGGTTCGAGAACTGCGTCTTGCCGCGACCGCTCGCGAACGCGTTTTGGTCGCCGTCGAGCGTGTCGAGCTTGCCGCCGAGGACGGCGACCCAGGGTGCCAGGAACTGGACGTAGCTCACGCTCGTGAGCGTCGAGATGTCCTCGGGGAGCGGGAAGACGCCGTCGGTGTCGGCCGGGATGAGCGCGCCGGCGTCCAGGTTCACGAAGTCGCCGAAGCGCGACTCGGCGAAGACGCGCAGGAAGCCGCCCGGCCAGAGCCCGAGCCGCTCGGTCTCGAGGTGCAGCTCGTAGTCGGCCGAGCCGCCGTAGGCGTCGTTCTCGTCGCGCCCGCCGTCGACGACACCGCGGTATGCCTGGAGGAGATCGACGTTCAGGGTGACGCCGCGCTCGGCGAGCTTGGTACGCCACCCGCCCCAGTCGCCGGTGAGGTAGCAGCGCCCGAAGAAATCGCCGGTGTAGTCCTGGCGCGGCCAGATGGAAGCGGGCTCGGCCTTGACGCTCGCCGTCTCGGCGGCTGCGCTCCCCGCGGCCGTCGCGAGACTTCCCATCCCCAGGCACACGACGATCGTCGCAGCCGCCACCAGCCCTCGGCGCAGGCTCACTCGGTCGGGTCCCACGAATCGTCGGGATCGTACGCCGTGATCTTGGAGGCGATCTCCGCCGTCTTGGGACCGAGGTCTTGCTCGAACGGAATGCCCTGCTCGTTCACGATGAACGTCATGACGCCGCTCGAGCCGTACTTCACCGGATAGGCGAGGAGCGCGAAACCGCGCGTCATCCTTCCTTCCCTTATATAGCTGCGGGCACCCCCGGGGGCATGCGGACCCGCCGCGTGCAGCTCCTTGTAGACGTAGCCGTGGAACGGCTGGGGCGTGGCGTTCATGCCGGGCCGGTAGCCCTCGCGGCTCGCGTCGGCGAAGAGCGGACCGATCGGGCTTTCGGCGTCGCCCTCCCCGGTCTCCCAGTAGAGGCCGTCGCGTTTGCCGGGCGTGCTGCGGAGCCGCTGGGCGTACTCGTAACCGCCCCCGGTCGCGCGCATGCGGGCCGCATAGTCGCGCTGCGCCGACACGTACTCCTGACAGACCTGGATCGTAAAGAGCTCGTTCCTCCCGATCCGCCGGTTCAAGATCTCCGTCTTCCCGGCCTCGGTATCGAAGCGCCAGCCGGCCGACTCCTTCACGAGCGGGATCGGGAACGGCCAGTCGTCGTTGCCGACGCTCAAGACGGCGAAGTCGTCGCCGACGCGCTCGAGGTGCGTGCGCTCGGCCGCGCGCTCGACGAAGTGCTCGCGGGCTTCGCGATCCGCGACGGGATCGCCCGAGGGCAGCACCTGCTGCGCGCCCGGCCCGAAGAGCGGGTCGAGCTGTTTGCCGTCACCGATCTTCGCCGCCTCGACGAGAGCGGAGGCCGCCGCCTCCGCGCTCTCGAACCTGCGCTGCGCCACCGCCCAAGCCGAGGTCGGGATCGTCGTCGCAAGCGCGCTCAGGAAGAAGAGTCCGATACCGATTCCAGTCGTTCTACGCATGGCTCGTCCTCCTCTCATCGCCGCCGTCCGCCGCCGCCGCCACGACCGCCGCCACCGCCACCGCGGCCGCCGCCACCGCCACCCCGATAGCTCCCGCCGCCGCCACCGCGACTGCCGCCGTAGCTCCGGCTGCCGCCGCCCCCAGAGCTGCGACTGCCGCCGTAGCTGCCACTCCGGCTACCACCTCCGTAGCTGCGACTACCGCCGGACCCACTGCGACTCGCCGCGCCGCGCTGACTCGCCGAACGCTCGAAGCCGCCGCCGCCACCGCCGCCGCTGAACGCGCCGCTGCCACCGCGCGATCCGCCGTAGCTGCCGGAGCCTCCCTGCCGGGAACCAGCGCGCTGCACCCCGGCGCTCGGCTGCCGCACTCCCTGGCCGCCGGCCCGTTGCTGACCCGCGCGTTGCTGCTGGCCGGCGCGTTGGCCGGCGCCTTCGAGGCTACCGCGCTGCTGGTACCCGCGCGCCTGCTGCTGGTTCATCCCGCGCCGCTGCGAGTTCTGCGCGCCCTGGTAGCGCTGTGCCGTGTTCTGGTTCCGGTAGCCTTGGCCGCCACGGTGCTGCGGATTGTGCTGCCAGCGCTGCTGACCCTGGCCCCGTTGGCCCTGCCGGTCGACGTTGCGATTCGAGTTGCGGTTCACGTTGCGATTGCTGTCGATGTCGACGTCGACGTCACCGTAGCCGCCGCAGCAGTTCGACCAGCCGCCGCCCCAATTGCAATTGCCCCAGACCGCGGCGCCGACCGCCATGCCGACG
>JADLHM010000093.1 GCA_020848745.1 Deltaproteobacteria bacterium
AAGTGGTCCCAGGGGGAATCGAACCCCCGTTTGCGACGTGAGAGGCCGCCGTCCTAACCGCTAGACGATGGGACCGAGGTGGAACGCGTGCTGCCGAGCTGAGGAGGAAGGACTCGAACCTTCAGTGCCCTGATCCAGAGTCAGGTGCCTTACCAATTAGGCGACTCCTCATCGATCGAAGGCCTGTATCTATAGAGATCGGAGTCCGGGTGGTCAAGAAATGCGGGAGAGGGCGGCGTCGAGGCGGGCAACCGTCCGCTCCCGGCCGAGGATTTCCAGCACTTCGAAGATGCCGGGGCTGGCGGTGCCGCCGGTGACGGCGACCCGGACGGGCTGGGCGATCTTGCCGAGCTTGAGCTCGTACGTGGCGAGCACCTCGTGGAAGGCGGCGGTGATGGTGTCGACGGTCCACGCGCCGAGCGCGGCGCAAGCGTCGCGCACCGACCGGAGCGGCTCGGCGACCGCCGGGGTCAGGAACTTCGCCGCGGCGGCGGGATCGATCGCGACGTCGTCGGTGAAGTAGTAGCGGCCGCTCTCGACGAGCTCGACCAGCGTCTGCGCCCGTTCTTGCAGGGTGGCGAGGGCCTTCGCGAGCCAGGCGTCGTCGCCCGGCACCGCGAGACCGGCGCCGTCGAGGTACGGCCGTGCGGCGCGCACGAGCGCGCCAGGAGCGAGCGTCTTCTGGTGGCTCCAGTTCACCCAGCGCATCTTCTCGACGTCGAATACGCCGGCCGATTTGCCGATCGCTTCGACGTTGAAGGCGGCGACGAGCTCGTCGCGGGTGAAGATCTCCTGGTCGCCGTGCGACCAGCCGAGGCGTGCGAGGTAGTTGACGACGGCTTCGGGCAGGAAGCCGAGGTCGCGATACGCGGTCACGGCCATGGCGCCGTGCCGCTTGCTGAGCCGGGCCTTGTCGGGGCCGAGGATCAGCGGCACGTGGCCGAACGCTGGGAGCCCGTAGCCGAGCGCCTGATAGAGCAGGATCTGGCGCGGCGTGTTGGCGAGGTGATCGTCGCCGCGCAGCACGTGCGTGATGCGCATCTCGGCGTCGTCGACGACGACGCAGAAGTTGTAGGTGGGAGTACGATCGGTGCGCAGGATGATGAGGTCGTCGAGCTCCGCGTTCTGGAAGACGACGCGTCCCTTCACGAGATCGTCGATGACGGTCTCGCCGTCTTTCGGCCCGCGGAAGCGGACCGTGTGCGGACGCTCCGCGTCGCCGGGTTGCGGCGCGCGGTCGCGGCACGTGCCGTCGTAGACGGGCTTCCGACCGTCGGAGAGCGCTTTGAACCGCTTCGCTTCGAGCTCTTCTGTCGTGCACCAGCACGGGTACGCGCGTCCCTCGCGGAGCAGCCGCTCGGCCTCGGTGACGTAGACCGCCGTGCGCTTGCTCTGGAAGAACGGCCCTTCATCCCACGCGATGGCGAGCCATTCGAGGCTCTCGAGGATCGCGGCGATCGACGCGTCGGTCGACCGCTCGCGGTCGGTGTCCTCGACGCGTAGGATGAAGGCGCCGCCGTGGCGGCGGGCGTAGAGGAAGTTGAAGAGCGCGGTGCGCGCGCCTCCGATGTGGAGGTAGCCGCTCGGGCTCGGGGCGAAGCGGGTGCGGGGCGTCGGCGAACTGGTCACGGTGTCAATATTTTCTCATGCGGGTCACGTCGTCGCCGCTCCGCGGCGCGCCGGGAGGCGGCCCCGAAAGAACGATCCTGGCGAGCGAACTCGCCGTTTTGACAAGCTCGGCGGGGCGCGTCTATAGCCTGTATCCACCCTCACGGCTAGCGGCATAGCTCTTGCTGCCCCCACCGCTGGAAATCTGGGACGCCGATGAGTGCGTAGTGGCTTCGCCGGCGCACCACAGCGAGGGCGAAGTCACGCGCGACGGGGCCGCGCCCATGAAAGGCACCAACCATGAACCGTAAGAAGATCCTGGTCGTCGAGGACAACGAGGACAACCGGCGGATTCTCGTCTACCGGCTTCGTAAGATCGGCGATTTTGAGATCCTGGAGGCGCAGAACGGCCTCGAGGCGATCGAGATGACCGAGAAGCATTCTCCCGATCTGATCTTCATGGACCTCAAGATGCCGGTGATGGACGGCTGGGAAGCGACCAAGCGCATCCGCCTCACGGCCGGCGGCCGGCGCGTCGCGATCATCGCGCTCACCGCGCAGGCGATGGCGGGCGACGAGCAGAAGGCGCTCGCGATCGGCTGCGATGACTATCTGGCGAAGCCGGTCGTCGATCCCGAGATCGTGCGCGAGAAGGTCGAGCGCCTCTTGAAGAAGTACGCGGGGCCGACGCTGGTCGCCGTCCAGTAACCCCGTTCCGACTTGCCGCGCACGGATCGCGCGGCTCCGGTTCCCGCACGCCCCACGACACGTTCGGGAAGCAGTGCCGTCAGTCGCCGACCGCGGCGAGCGAGATCCGATCGACGACGCCCCGGCCGACCCGCCGGGGCGTCGTCGTTTTCGCGCGTCGCGCCGATGCGCGGCGGGCGCGGCGGCTCGCGCGCCGACCGCGTTGACGGTGCGGCGCCGCCTCGCTAGGAGCCTGTCCGCGTCATGGCACCGGCTGCGCCAAACGATCCCGGGGCTGCGAGCGGGGTGCTCGCTTCTCCCTTGTGCGGCGTGCCTTCGGGCACGCCGCCACGGTCGTCGCTGCGCTTCCCGCTCTCGCTCCCGGTCTCCTTTGGCTCGCTCGGTACCATTACTCGGACAGGCTCCTAGAGCTGCCGGCGTGCGCGTCGGGCGAGCCGCGGTGGCGATCGTGGCGTGGGTGGCGGCGGCCGCGGCGCCGAGCCCGGCGCCGCCGCTCGCGGCGCGTCCGTCGCCGCTTCCCGAGCCCGCGCCCGCGTTCGGACGCGTGATCTACCGCGCGGCGCGCGTCGGCGGCTTCGAGCAAACCGGCGTGACCATGATCGCCTGCCGCCACCGCGACCCGGAACGGCGTCGCTTCGCGGTGCAGTTCTTCGACCGCACGGGGCGCGTCGTCTCGAGCTTCGGCGCCACGACGTCGCCGCCGACCCCGGCCGGAAAGAAGGTGCTGTTCGTGACCGACGGCGTGCCGTTCACCCGCCGCGGCGACGTGCTGAACGTCCGCCTCGGGCACCTCGCTCTCGGCACGGCGCGCGTCGTCTCGGACGCCCGGGTCGTGCACTGTGTCGGCAAGATGCGGATGGACGGGGGACTGCGGCTCCCGAGCTACCGTGACGAGATCGGGCTCGTCCGCGCCGGCACGCTGCTGCCCGCGCTGCCGGCGACGTGGAAGCCGTCGCCGTACGGGCCGCCGCGGCGCTGACGCGCGCGTCGATACGCGGCCGGGCGTCGCCGGCGCGTCCGGGCGGCGCGGCCGCGTCCGGTCGTCGCGGTCGCCGCGCCGCGGGCGCGCGTCGTCGTGGTTGCCCGTGTGGACGGAAGCTCGTACCGTACGCCGTCCATGAGCGATGTTCGCGACGGTGATCCCTGGTCGACGTTCTGCGCCGCGCTCGCGCGCGCCGGCGCGCAGATCCTCCGCCCCGACGCGCCCGCCGACGACCTGACGCGCGCCGAGGGCTGGCGCTACCTCTCGCGCCTCGCGCGCGCGGCCCTCGAGGCGTGTGTCGAGTTCGCCGACCCCGAGGCGCCCGGTTTCTACAGCCTCTCGCACGAGACGCTGAAGATCGGCGCCGACAACCCCGACAACTTCTACCAGAACGCCTGCCTCGACGGCCGCCTCGAGTACACGATCAGCGGCACGCGCGGCACCGTGCACTACCTCGGCTTCAGCACCAAGGCTGGCGACTACGGCTCGACCGGCGGCCTTGCGCCGACCGGCTTCCTCGACAGCACCCGGCTCGCGGTCGGACCGGACGGACGCTTCGAGGTGATCGTCAGCGCGACGCCGCACGACGGCAACTGGCTGCCGATGACGTCCGCGACCTCCATGCTGATCGTGCGCCAGACCTTTCTCGACCGCGACCGCGAGCGCCGTGCCGAGCTCACGATCGCACGCCACCCGACGCCGACCGCGCCGCGGCCGCTCGACCCGGCGACGATCGCGCGCCGCCTCGGGAGCGCGGCGCGCTTCGTCGAGGGCACGGCGCGCGTCTTCGCCGACTGGGCCGCCGGTTTCGCCGCCGCGCCGAACGTGCTGCCGCGCCAGGATCAGGCGCGCTACCTCGCCGCCGGCGGCGACCCGTCGATCCACTACTATCACGGCTACTTTCGCCTCCGGCCGGACGAGGCGTTGGTCGTCGAGGTGCCGCGCGTCCCGCCGTGCGAGAGCTGGAACCTGCAGATCAACAATCACTGGATGGAGTCGATGGACTACCGCTACGGGCGCGCGCACGTGAACAAACACACGGCGGTGTACGGCTCCGACGGTGGGTGCACGGTCGTCATCGCCGGCCGCGATCCGGGGCGGCCGAACTGGCTCGACACGGCGGGCCACGCGGAGGGAACGGTGTGCTTCCGTTGGATCGGCGCGCGCGAGATCGTCGATCCGATCGCGCGCGTCGAGACGCTCGCGCGCGAGCCTCCGCATGCGATCATTCGAGACGCGATCTGCCGCCGGTAAGCCTCGAGGTTGGCGAAGGCGCGGGGGCTAGAGGAGAACGTCACGCGATGGAGACGCCAACGAGCCTCGACGAGCAGTCGATCCTGGACGAAGCCCGGCGGAGGGCCGGCCTCGCCGACTTCGGCGACGAGTCGTTCCGCGAGCCGCTCCGCGTGCTGCTGGCTGCGCTCGACGCCGAGGCCGGGCTCCTCGACTTCGGACGCGCGGCGCAGCGCGCCCGCATCGTCGACCTTCTGGTGAACCGGCTCCGCGCTGAGGACGCCTTCCGCCGCCACCCCGAGATCCTCGACGAAGCGATCGGCGCGCCGATCGTGATCGTCGGCTTGCCGCGGACGGGGACGACGTTCCTGCACCGCACGCTCGCGCAGGATCCGCGCTTCTATTCGGCGCGCTGGTTCGAATGCCGCTATCCGGCGCTGTTTCCCGGCGGCGCGCCCGGCGCCGACGATTCACGCCTGGCGCAGGCGAAGGCCGAGGTGCGGGCGATGCTCGACGGGTCGCCCGCGCTCGCCGCGATCCACCCGCTCGACGCGATGGCGCCCGACGAGGAGATTCTGCTCCTCGAGCACTCCTTCCTGAGCACGGTGCCGGAGTCGGCGGCGAACGTGCCGTCGTACGGCCAGTGGCTCGACGCCCAAAACCAGACACCGGGCTATCGCTACCTCCGGAAGCTCCTCCAGTTCCTGCAGTGGCAGAAGAAGCGCGCCGGCCAGCGCGCCGAGCGCTGGGTCCTGAAGACGCCGCATCACCTCGGTTACGCCGACGTGCTGCTCGACGTCTTTCCGGGCGCGCTCATCGTGCAGACGCACCGCGATCCACTCGAGTCGATTCCGTCGCTCGCGAGCATGATCACGGCGCTCTGGGTGCTCGCCGCCGAGCACGTCGACCCGAAGGTCGTCGGGCGCCTCTGGAACGCCAAGATGGCGGCGGCGCTCCGGCGCTGCCTCGCCGTCCGCGATCGGCACCCGGACCGCTTCGTCGACGTCTGGTACCTCGACGCGGTTCGCGATCCGGTCGCGCAGGCGCGGCGCATCTACGACGCCGCGGGGCTCGCCTTCACGCCCGAGGTCGAGCGGGCGATGCGCGCCTTCATGGCGACGAACCCGCGCGAGGGTCGGCCGCCGCACCAGTACACGCTCGACGAGTTCGGGCTCACGCCCGAGAGCATCGCCCGCGACTTCGCCGACTATCGGGCGCGCTTCATCCTGAACCGCTGGACCTGACCCGTCGCCGCGCGCCGGCGCCGCGCCGTCGCGCCCTCGCGCGGCGCGGCGGGGTCACCAGAGCAGCCAGTGTCCCGTCGCGAGCACCCACGCGGCGATCAGCCCGTTCGTGATCGCGTGCGCGGCGATCGCGTCGCCGAGCTCGCCGCGGCGGTACATCACGAGCGCGTAGCACATGCCGGCGAGCGTCCCGGCGAACCACCGGCCGTGCATCACGCCGAAGAGCAGGGACGACACGACGAACGCGGTCCATGTGAAGCGGCGGAACGCGACCCGGTCGAAGTCGGCGTCGACGAGGCGGCGGTGAAGATAGCCGCGGAACGCGAGCTCCTCGGCGATCGGCACCGTCACGACGGAGCCGATCACGCGGAACGCGAGCCACACCGTCATCCACGCCGGACCGAGCGCCTCGAGCGCACCGCCGAACGTCGCCTGCCTGGCGGCCTCGGGCGTGGGCTCGAGCGCCATCCAGAGCACGAAGACCCCGACCCCGACGCCGGCGGCCGCCCACGAACAGGTCCAGCGGACCTCGCGGTAGACGCCCCGGAAGGCGACGAGGGCCGCCCCCGCGGCGAGCACGCGCGCCGGGTACCAGAGGTCGAAACTCGTGCCGCCGGTCGATGCCGCGCCGGCGAGCATTTGGGTCGCGACGATCGCGAGGAAGGGCGCGAGGTAGGCGGCGGTGACGTTCGGACCGACGATGGCGGCATCGGCGGCGGCGATCGGCGTCGCGCTGAAGTAGGATGAGCGGCGCGCCGCCCACACGAGCGCCAGCGCGACCCCCGAGAAGAGAAGCGAGCCGCTGTACGAGTGGAAGCCTCCGAGGGCGACGTCGTTCGAGATCCAGGTGCCGATCGCGATCAGCACCGTCAGGCGGAGCGCGTTCGCGAGCCATACCGCGAGGGTGCCGATCGGGATCAGGAGAAGCGCCCGCGGGAAGCGGAGCTCCTGGCGGTGCGTGACGAGGTACGCGCTCAGGAACACCCAGATCAGGCCGATGCCTTCGTAGCCGGCGCACACGCTCAAGATGCGCACCCAGAAGCGCTCGGTGCCGACGACCAGGTCTTCGGGCACGAACACCGGGTCGGGCGCCATCAGGTGCACGAGCGCGGCGACGAGGTTCATGGTCGCGTGACGGAGTGGATCCCAGAGGCCCTCGGTGATGCGTCCGGCGACCCAGGCCATCGCACCGACGGCGGCGATCAGCACCACGAGCGCGCGCGCGCGCCAGAGGACCGCCAAGAGCACGCGCGGCGCCATGAGGCTCGCCGCCCAGAAAGCGGCCGCGGCGGCGGCGGTCGCGAGCCACACGCCCACCCAGAGCGGCTTCACGGCCGAGGTCGTGAACGAGCCCTCGAGGATGAAGGCGGTCAGCCACGCGAAGATCACGAAGGCGGTGAGGTGCCCGACGAGATACGGCCACGGGCGATGCGGCGTCCGGATCTCGGTCGAGACCCGGCGCAGCTCCTCGCGCAGGCGGTCGCCGCCGAGCAGGATGCCGGCCGTCGACATCGCGATCGCGAGCGGCGGCAGCACGATCTTCCAGCGCCAGAGCGTGTCGGCCCACCACGCCTGCCCGGCCGCTTCGAGCGACTGGGTGCTGAAGCGGACCATGAGGATCCAGAGCTCGGCCGTGAGGAGCGCGACCAGGCCGATCAGGCGAGCGAAAACCATGCGTACCCGACGCAGCCTAGCGTCGAATGTCAGCGAGAGGGAGACCGGAAAACCTCGGAATCGCGGAGCGGCGGGAGGCGACGCGGGGGAGAACGACGAGCGGCGCGAGCGTTCGCGGAACGCTCGCGCCGCCCAAGGTGCCTACGGATCGTCCGGCTTAGCGCCGGAACTTGTCGCGCAGGATGGCGACGCCACCCATCGCGAGAGCGATCGCACTGCTCAAGGTGCTCGGATCGACCTCGGGAGCGCCGCGGTAACGCCTATGGCCCGCGAGGGCCAGGTCGGGCATCAGGACCGACACGGCGGCGAGCGCCACCGCGATCGCGATGGTGAAGCGGAACTGCGTGTTCGTAGTCATGGAACCTCCGGTGTGAGTTTCGAGCTCGTGAAGTAACGGCACGAGGCGCCGCCCGGGATCGAAGCCCGTCATGTACGAGATGCGGTCGAGAGAAGCAAGCGCCGTTCCAGAGGAAAACGTCGATTTCCCCGGGGATTGGGTGACACGATCCGGAATGCGGCGGTGCGGCCGTTTGCAGCCGCGCACGGTTGCGTATGGAGATGGCGTGGCGAGTGCCAACGGATCGGGCCGGGCGCGGGGGGCGGACCCGCGGGCCGCGCTTGCCGTACCCGATGGCCGCCGCTATCTCGCTCGCCGGCGCATGCTCCTCGACCGCAAGATCGTCCTCGTCTCCGGCATCGGCCCCGGCCTCGGCATCGAGCTCGCGACGCTCGCTGCCGCCGAGGGCGCGGCCGGCGTCGCTGTGGCGGCCCGTACGCCCGCGAAGCTCGACGATGCGGAGGCCGCGATCCGGGCGCGCGGGCTCGCGACGCCGGTCCTGAAGGTGCCGGCCGACGTTGCCGACGCCGAGCAGTGCCGCCGCCTGGTCGCCGCCACCGTGGACGCCTTCGGCCGGATCGACGCGCTCGTGAACAGCGCCTACGTCCCCGGCCGGTTCGAGCCGATCGAGACCGCCGACCTCGACGACTGGCGCCGGACGTTCGACGTGAACGTCTTCGGGACGATGCACCTCACACAGGCCGTGGTCCCGGTCATGAAACGGCAGGGCGGCGGCGCCATCGTGATGATCAACAGCATGGTCACGCGGAAGCCGATCGCGTGGCAGAGCGGCTACGCGGTGTCGAAGTCGGCGCTCACGACCGCCACCGCGCTCCTCGCCCTCGAGCTCGCACCGTACGGCATCCGGGTGAACTCCGCGTACATGGGGTGGATGTGGGGACCGGCCGTCGAGACCTACCTGCGCGACGCGGCGGCGCGGCAAGGCACGACCGTCGAAGCGCTCACCGCCGAGGTCGCGAAGAACATCCCGCTCGGCCGCATCCCCGACGACGCCGACTGCGCGAAGGCCGCGTTCTTCCTCGTGTCCGACTACGCGAGCGTCGTCGTGGGCGCTGCGCTCGATGTGAACGGCGGCGAGTTCCTGCCGCGCTGAGCGCGGGGCGTGCGCGCGCTCCGTCGCCGATCCGCGTCCGCGTCTACGAGGTCGGGAGCGCCGGCGCGAGGCCGAGCTGGCGCAGGATCGTCGCCGAGTCGAAGTAGACGCGCTCGCAGACGATGCGGTCGCCCTCGAAGATGAAGAAGGCCGTCATCGGGCAGCGGAACGTCTTCCCGGTCGGCGGGATCCCACGGAGCGGTCCCAGGTGGGTACCGAGGAGATCGAACTCGGTGATCACCGCATCGTCCGTGTGGCGTAGCGATTTCACCTCGTTCCGCTGGTCGGGGAACGCGCCGCGAGACGCCGCGTAGTAGCCGCGCACCGCCGCTTCGCCGTCGTAGACATCGCCCGTCGGGACGATCTCGTAGCGCGGCCGCGAGAAGGTCGCGATCGTCGTGTCGAAGTCGTGCCGGTTCTCGGATTCCATGTGCTCGCGAACGACCGCCTCGCGGCGGACCCGCAGTGACTGCTCGGTGTCGGTCATGGGCCGGGAGCTAGCGCGGACGGACGCGCGGGACAATCGGTCGGTGCTCCGGTCGTCGGGGGCCCGGCATCTGGCCGGCTTGGCCGCGCGACCCGCCCCGTGACGGTTGCTCGCGCGTCGGGGAATGCATAGAGTCCGGCCTCCGCGGGCCGTTAGCTCAGGTGGTTAGAGCAGCTGCCTTTTAAGCAGCGGGTCGTAGGTTCGAGTCCTACACGGCCCACTTCACTTTCCCCCGCGTGTCT
>JADLHM010000094.1 GCA_020848745.1 Deltaproteobacteria bacterium
AGGCGCCGAGGCAGAGCGACTGGCCGTCGCCGCTGATCTTGCCCGCGTTCCGTGCGTCGAGGCAGCGGACCATCGCGCCAACGGCGGTCTTGAGGTAGCCGACGGCGGCGCTCCCGATGGCGCTCTGACACTTGAGCGTGGCCTTGTCGGCGATCGCCGCGACGTCGCCGTAGGCGAGCGCGAGCATCGTCTCCACGCCGCTCGTGATGCGGTCGGCGAGACACCGTTGCACGTCGGCGACGCTGGTCGCGCACGGGTCGAGCGCGCCGAGGTCGCCGGTGGTGCACTTGCCGGCGATGGTCTTGTCGAGCTTGAGGCGCGCCTTGGCGAGCTTGCTCGCCGTCTTCGCGTCGGCTGGTGTGACCTCCTGCCCGGCGAACAGCGAGCCGCGACAAGTGACGGCCGCCCGGCCCGCGAGCTTCCCCTTGGTGATGGCACCGAGACAGCCGCGAATCGTGTTGGCGCGCGCCGTCAGGTAGCCGCGCACCGCCTTGCCGAGCGCCTTCTGGCACTTCTCGTTGGCGAGCGGCGCCACGGGCGGATTCGCCGGCGTGAGCGTGCTGCAATACGGGTTGGGGTCGCACACGTCGCCGAGACCGTCGAGGTCGCTGTCGAGCGCCGCGTCGTCCTGGGCTTCGACGCAGGTGTCGTCTTCGTTGAAGACGCCATCGCCGTCGTTGTCACCGGTGATGACGTTGACGATACCATCGTCGGTGTCGCCGTCCCCGTTCAGGTCGATGCCTTCCACCGACTCGTCCCGTTCCTGGTAGACGATCGGCTGGCCGATGAAGTCGTCGGGGAGAGGCGGCAGATTGGGCGCGCCGGCGCGCGTGCTGAACGCCTTGCGATGCGCGCTCCTAACGTTGAAGATCTGCGCTACGATACCCGTGGCGGAGCCGTCTCCGTCGAGATCCTGGTCGCCTTGGTCGGACTCACGGGTGAGGAAGGCGACGGAATCTCGCAGCACCTTGTACTCTTGGCCTGGACTGCAGCCGGGCAGGTCGCAGACGACGACCGACTGGCGTGTGTTGATGAGCCTGTCGTGCTTCAAGTCATAGACGAACAGAACGGCATCGAGAGTGTCGCCGTCGCCGTTCAGGTCCCCCTCGTCGTTCTCCGACGAGCGGAAGGCGATGAGATTTCCGCCGACGACGAAATCCATCAGGCTCTGGGGGACGAAAGTCACTTGTCCGGTGGCGGTGCGATAGATCCCTGGGACGTCATCGTGGATATCACCGTCGCCGTTCAGATCCGTGCCGACGAACCCAAAACCTACACGGACCCCTTCTCCCGCACCGAACACGACGACCCCCTGGCATGTGCCACCGGGGCAGTCACCATCAGTCTGACAGGCGTCACCGGTGCTGCTGCCACTGCTGCACACGTCCGTAGCCGCGATTCCGATCGGAACCCCGGACAGCGTAGAGACGTTCACCGGAACGATTTGAGGAGGGCTCACGAGCGCGCTCGTCGGCACGACGCCGACGACGCTGTTGAACTGGCCATTGCCGTCGAGATCGACCGGCGGCGTTTGCGAACCCTCGGGGATCTCCAGAGCGAGCACTTGCGCCGACAGCGCGACGCGGTCCGCAGCAAATGCGGAGACATTGGTGAGCTGCGTCACCGTGTCGGTGGCGGCATCGTACGCATAGACGAGACGGTCGTCCGTATCGCTATCCCCGTTCCGATTCGTCCCCCCGCTGTTTCCCTCCGGGCTCAGGAAGACGGCCCTGCCGGCGGCGGCCGCGGCCAGGCTCGCGGGCTCGGCGCCGAGGCCCGGTCGTGGCATACCGGTCATGGTGTCAAAGGTGCGGAGGCGGCCGTTCCGTTCCCAGCCGTATAGGTAAGCATTCGGTGCAGCATCGTAGAAAGCATATAGGTGCTCGCTGTCCGGACTCATGGCCAAGCTCCGGGTCGGAGTGAAGGGCAAGAAGTTCACGTCCTCGGCTTCGACGAAGCTGAGCGCGCCGCCCGGCGTGACACGCTCGAAAACCGCGAATCCGGAAGCGTCGCCGCCCGCGTAGACGGTGCGCGCGTCGGGCGCGATGGCAAGCGATTGGACAGCGGCGATCCCGCTCACGCCGCTCACACCTTCGACCTTGGCCTCGAGGAAGGTGAGCCCACCCGTGACCGCATCCCGCCCGAACACGGAGACAGCGCTATCGGTGTCGGCGGCGACGTAGACGTTCATCCCGTCGCTACTGACGACGACCTCGCGCGCGCCGGCGAGCGACGGCCCACCGAGCCCGCCGTCGGGGTAGCTCGCCAGGAAAGTGAGCTCCCCCGTCATGAGATTGCGCGTGAAAGCGGTCACCGCCGAAGACGCATGCGCCGCGACGTAGACGTGCTTGCCGTCGGGGCTGACCGCGAGGCCGCGCGGCTCGTCGAGGTCCGAGCCGGCACCCGCGCCGTTGAATAGCGCCGCTACAAATGCGAGGGCGCCGGTTCCGGCATTGCGACTGAAGACGGCAATCGCGTCCTCACCTGTGCCGGCCGCGTAGAGATGATCGCCGGCGGGGCTGATCGCGAGGCGAGTGACGCCGGTGAGCCCATCGACACCCCCAACCCCGTCGACCTCAACATCGATCGCACTCAACAATATGACGTTCTCGTCCTGGGGATAGAGCCCATTGATGCTGCCCACATTCACGGCGTTGTCGCTCGAGCCGGCGACATAAAAAAAGTTGCTGTCTGGTCCGAAAACGACGCCGCTCGCGCCACCAAGCCCTGAAAACCCTTCGTCGCCGTTGGAGTATGAAGAGTTGTCCTTGAGACCTCCCGTCTCGGGGTCGCGTCGGTTAAATCGGATGATCGAATCGAGTCGTCCGGTGCCAACGATCCACTGTCCGTTCGGACTGACGGCGATGGAGCCCTCTCCGGGGTCGGCGTGCTGCCCGGCGTAAGAATAATTCAGCAACGACACACCGGCGACCGGCTCGCGGTAGAACACGAGGTCGCCCACGATCGCAACCGGCTGCCGGCCGACTGCTGGGAAGGAATCGCCGAGCAACGTCGCCGACGGTGTGATCTCGGTGCCCGCCAGATCAAACACCCGCAGCACGTGGTCGAGCGCGTCGCCGTCGCCGTTCAGGTCCGTCGCGTTCTGATCACGCTCGGACTCAAGGAAGGCGACCATTCCCCGTGCCGTCGTCACCGCCGCCGGGCCGACGAGCGGGCTGTGCGGGTTCGCCGCCGCCATGCCCGTGCTCGTGCTGATGCCGGTGGCGCCGTCGAGGATCTGCACGACGCGGTCCTCTTCGTCGGTGTCGCCGCTGGAGAAGTTCAAGTTCTCGGCCTCGAGGCTCTCGTCGCGCGCATAGGCGACCCCGGTCCCCGACGACTGGAGATTGGCGAGTGGCACCGGTGCGCCGCTCTCGGCCGAGAACGTCGTCATCACGATCGGCCCGCGCCCGCCGTTCGAGAAGCGGTCGCTGAGATCGAAGATTGCGGGACCTCCCGCGCCGTCCGTGCGGGCCACGCGAATGATCGCCTGCAACGCGTCGGTCGTTCCGAAGATCGCGTCGCCCGTCGCCGTCGCGCGCAAGAGCGGCGGCAGCGGCCGGCCGTCGACCGTGAACGAGCGCGCGTAGGTGGTGTCGGGCACCACGATCGGTACCCCGGGGCTCGCGGCGAAGGCGTCGAGGGTGGCGAACGCCGACACCAAGCGTGCGACTGGTTCGCCGGGTCCGAGCGGCAGCACGTCTTCGTAGTCGAACGGAATGAGCAAGTTCCCGCCGCCGTCGAGCGTCCCCAGCATCTGCGGCGCGCCCATCGCGAGTGCGTTGAAGTCGTTGGCCTTCGGCAGGACCGTGAAGTGCTCGAAGATCGGCTCGGCCTCGTCGCTGCACGCCGTCGCGCTCGGCCGCGGCTGCGCGAGCGGGCCGATGTCCGCCACCGTGGTGACCCCACGGACGACGGTGATGCGCGCGGGGCCGGCGAGCCCGTCCGGTGGCAGGAGGCCGGTCGTGTCCGGCATCACGAAAGTGAGCAGACCGCAGTCGCCGCCCGTGCAGTTGCCGATCGTCGCGATGGTGATCGGCACGTTGGTCGTCGGGCCGGCCGGCGGCTCGAACGTGAGCGTCACGGTGTTGTTCGCGGCCACGGGATCGAATCCCGTCGCCCCGTCGCAGGGCCCGAGCCGGAGCTCGACCGTGCGACCGGGAATCGTGATCGGGCTCACCACCGAGCCGACCGTCGAGGGGTAGCTGCGCTCGGCAGGCGGAATCAGGTTGCAGCCGGCGTGGGCGTCGCGGAGGAGCGGTGTCGCAAGCCACTGCGTACAGACGACGAGGATCGTCAACGACAGCAGACGCGATCGAAAGGAAACGGTCATGGGTATCCAGGTGCTCCTTGTGGAGGGTGTTCTCACGGCACTCCGTACGCGCCCCTTACCGCCTCGACCACCCGTCGCCAGCCGGCGCATATCAGGCAATCGTGGACAGCGCACGGGGTCACGCCGCAGCTGTCGATCGCCGTGAGCAGGCCGGCGCCCTTCGTATCGAGGGCCGTCTGCAGCTTGGCATCTGCTTTGGTGAGCTTCGTCCCCGCGCTCGGGTCCGTCGGCGCGGTGATGCCGCTCGGCGTCGAGGCGCCGAGGCAGAGCGACTGGCCGTCGCCGCTGATCTTGCCCGCGTTCCGTGCGTCGAGGCAGCGGACCATC
>JADLHM010000095.1 GCA_020848745.1 Deltaproteobacteria bacterium
GCCTCCGGCACCGCAGTCATCGGCACCTGCGGCAGCGGGACGCTCTACGACACCGTCGTCTACGTGCGGAGCGGCGATTGCGCTACGGGCATGGAGGTCGGCTGCAACGACGACACCACCGGATGCGGCACCGGCGAGCCCAATCCCTATCACGGCTCGCGGCTCGCGCTCACGGTCACCGCCGGCACGACGTACTTCATCGTCGTCGACGGCTTCAACGGGGCGCGCGGGAGCTTCGCGCTCGACGTCACGCCTCCGGGAGGGCCGTGATGCACGTCGGCGGGACGAGCTCCTCGGCCTGTCGCACGGTCGGCGCCGCCCTCGGCCTCTGGCTGCTCGTGGGCACGACCGCGGCGGTCGATGCCAAGCCGGCGCGCAGGCCGGCGGTGCGATCGTGCGAGCCGGCGATGCGGTTCTACGGAACGTACTCGGTCGGCAGCCTCGCCGGAACGATGCGCGTTCCGCTCGAAACGCGGCTGCGCGAGGTCCGCGAGCTCGGCGGGAACATGGTGGTCGCGACCGGCCGCAAGGTCGAGACGCTGGACCTCCTCCCGCCCGGGATGCTGGCGGTACCGGGTTGCGGGCTCATGGCGCGGCGAGACTGGCAGAAGGACGGGCGGTGGGACGAGACACGGGCGCGGAGCAGTCTCGAGCATTGGGCCGCGCTCTTCGGCGAGCATCCGCGCGTGTACGGCGTCTGCCTCACGCACGAGGTCACGGAGTACGCCGACCATGCGCGGCGTGTCTGGATGTACCGGCTCGCCAAGGAGTACTTTCCGCGTACGCCCGTCATCCAGTACTACGCCTCGCTTCTCGATCGGGAGAACCCGGAGCGCCGCTTCGTCGACGAATACGGTCTCGGCGGCGAGCGTGAGACCGACGTGCTCTTCGTCTCCTTGCAGCCGGTGCGCGCCGGCCGCTTTCGCCCCGAGAACGTCGAGCACCTCGCGCGCGCGCTCCGGGCCGCCGCCCGCACGCCCGGCGTGCCGGTGTGGGGCCAGACGTCGATCAACGCCGACCACAAGTACGTGACCGGCGCCGACTCGATGCTCCGCATCTGGGGTCGGAACGGCGAGAACATGACACGCTGGGCGGAGCTCTTGCGGAGGACGTCGTATCGCGATGCCGGGGGACGCGAGCTCCGGCTCTCGGGCTTCTTCTGGCGCTCCCTCGGCCGTTTTCCCCACGATCTCGGCGAGCCGCGCTTCGCAGCCCATCGCGCGCGCGTGCGCGCCATCGCAAAGGAGCTGTGCGTCACATGAGCGTCCGACGATCTCCCGGGTTTCCTCTCGGCGTCCGTGGGCTCGCCGTCGCGGGCCTGGTGATCTGCGTCGTCCTGGTCGTCGCGGCCGGGCTCTGGTCACGCTCGACCGAGGAGCCCGCCGCCAGCGCGCTCGACGTGGGGCCGCTCGCCTTCGAGGCGCGCGGCGCGGGCCGCAACATCGATGCTCCGTGCTTCTGGACGAATCCCCGCGATCCTGCGGGAAGCCTGCTCTTCGTCACCGCCAAGGACTCGCGGGTGGTCGAGATCTTCCGGGCGGCGACGGGGGCTCGGGTCGGAGAGATCGCGGGCTTCAAGCGTCCGAACAACTGCGCGGTCGAGGGCGACATGCTCCTCACGACCGACGCGGGCGCGCCCGAGGTGACGATGCACCACCTGCCCGACCTCGAGCTCGTGGGAAGCTTCGGCACCGACATGCTGAGCCCCCAGGGTATCGACGTCCTTTCCACGCCCGAAGGGCAGTCGCTCGTGTACGTCACCGACAGCGCCGACGCGTCGGTGCACGTCTACGACCTCGACGGCGGCGCCCCCGTCCGCACCTTCCCGACCGGTTTCGGAGAAGGCATCGAGCCGATCCTCGCCGACGACCGGTATCAGCGGATCTTCGTCGCGCGGGGCGAGAAGGAGGAGGCGCGCGGCATCGGCGTGTTCACGCCGGAGGGAACGCTCGTCCGCGAGTTCGGTGGCGCCATCTTCTCCGCGGACACCGAGGGGCTCGGCATCTACGCCTGCGGAGCGGGCGGATACCTGCTCGCCGCCGACCAGAACCGGTCGGCGACCGAGATCGAGGTCTTCGAGCGCGAGAGCCTGACGCACCTCGGAACGTTCCGGCTGCGCAACGCCGCGGGCGCCGCGACGCGGGCGACCGACGGGATCGCGCTCCTGCAGACGCCGCTCCCGGGCTACGCGAGCGGGCTGCTCGCGGTGTGCGACGGGTGCGGCTCGACGCCGCGGGACGAGATGGACGTCGTCGGTTGGGACCAGGTCGCCGCGGTCATGGGCCTCGAGCGGTGTCCGGGCGGCGGGGCGCCCGACTGCACGACGGCGCCGTGCGCGCGGCGGGTGGTGGCGACTGCCGACGCGTTCGTGACGCACGAGGCGCCGCTCACGAACTTCGGCAAGGCGGCCACGCTCGAAGTCGAACGCAAGCCCGGGCAGATCATGGAGACGCTCCTGCGCTTCGAGGTGCCCGAGCTCGCGGGGGTCGAGGTTCTCGGCGCGCGCCTGCGCCTCACCGTCGATCCCCGCAAGGGCGCCGACAGCGACGGCGGCGGCCGCCTCTTCCGGACCACCGACAAGTGGACCGAGGAGGACGTCACGTTCGCCAAGCGACCGGGCGCCGTCGGCCCCGTCGTGTCGATGATCGGCAGGGTCCGGCGCGACGAGCCCGTGGACCTCGACGTGAGCAAGGTGGTGCGCGGCGCGGGTCGCTACGACTTCCTGCTCGTCGCCAATTCCAAGAACCGGGTGCGCTATCGCAGCCGCGAGGCCGCGGACAGTCCGCCGACGCTCGTCCTGACGCTGCGGGCGCGGACCGAGGCGGTGGCGCCGGTGCCGGACGGCGATGCGCATGCGGCGCTCGTGGACGCCGTGGCGGACGCGCCGACGGTCGAAGCGGCGACGCGTCCATGACGGCGTGGACGGGGCTCGCTCGCGTCC
>JADLHM010000096.1 GCA_020848745.1 Deltaproteobacteria bacterium
CCCGGACCCGGAAGACCTGCCGCGTTGTTGACGGCGGACGCACCGGTCGGAGCGACGCAGAAGATCGTCGCGAAGGTCGAGGTGCCGGTATGGTTGTGCGGAGCACTGTGCGAGCCGACCGCCGTGATCGTCTCGCCGACGGTTCCGTTGTAGCCCGCGAAGCACTCGCGCTGGTGGACGCCGCAGCTGTCTCCAGTTGCCGGGCAATCGCCGTCGGTCAGACACCCGCGGAAGTTCTCGATCTTGCATTGCTGATCGACCGGGCCGACGTCACACTGACCCTCGCCGCCCGCGAGCGCGGCGCAGCCTTCCACAGGACCCGTGTTGGTGTCGTCGAGACACGCGTGCGGCTGGCGAGGCGTACCCGCCGCGTTGCTGCAGGTGCCCGTACAATCGGCATCGCTCGCGCACGGCTTCTGCGAATCTTCCGAGCAGCTGGCGCACATGCACTTCTTACCCGGCGCGCCGTTGCAGTTCGGGCTCCCGGCGCTCAGGGTCTTCGTGACCGTGCCGTTGTTGGTGTTCGAGAGGTCGACCGGGAGGGTCGCGACGGGCGCGCCCGACGGCGGGCAATCGAGGCTCGTGTAGCCGAACGACGGCACCGGCGACTCACCGTTGCGATCGCAGGCCTGGCCGTTCCGAGCGCCGCCGGTGCAGGTACCGTTCTGCAGGCCGTCGTTCGGGATGTCGGCCCCGTTGCAGACCGGGCACGGATTGTTGATCGTCCCCGTGGTGTAGACGCGCGAGAGGACGCTCGCCGTGCCGCCGCTGGCGCCGCTCGCCTGGTTGAAGGTGCCCGACATCGTGCCGTTCCACTGGCTCGTCACGCAGGTGTTGACGCCGCCCGCCACCAGAGGCAGCGGCGAGCCGAAGAAGCGCTGGCAGTCGCCCGCGCCGCCAGTGCAGTCACCGTCGCTCGTGCACTGCTTCCAGGTCTCGCTCACGCACCGATGGGCCGCGAGATTGCCGCTCCCGACCATGCCGTAGATGATGTCGTTGACGAACGCGTCGTCCGCCGCCTTGAGCGAGCCCTGATCCTCGAAGGTGACGCACGCCGTCGCGCTCGCCGGAGGATTCTTGTCCTCGAGCTTCTGCACGCAGCTCGCCTTGCCGCCCGCGTTCGAAAGGATGGCGTTGCACTTCGAGAGGTCCCCCACCGTCGAGCCGGCCTTGAACGCCTTGCCGACGATGCCGAGCACGCACGCGTTGTACTTCGACACGCACTTGGTCTTGCCGGAGAGGCACTTGTTCAGCGGATTGCCGCCCGCCGGGTTCAGCGTCGCCGCCAGCTCGGCGACGTGCGCCTCGACCTTCGACCGCACGACCGCGGCGTCACCGATGGTCGCGCCGCAGTTGTCGTTCTTGGTGTCGAGCTTCTCCATGCAGCCCTTGCCCGTCGCGGGGTCGGCGAGGAAGCCGGTGCGACACTTGTCGACGCACGCAACATCGACGGGGGTGCCCTTGCCGAATGCCTTCCCGTAACAGCCGAGGAGGCACGACTTCATCTTGGTGACGCACTTGGCTTTGCCCGCCTTGCAGCCGCTCGCCGTGCCCACTTGCCCGAAAATGGCGTGCGCAGGGCTCGAGCCGACCAGCGCGAGCATCATCGCGGCCAGCAGGCCGGATTTCAGGATCAACTTCATGGCGAATCCTCCTTGGGTTTGGTGAAGTGATGCCCGGCAACCACCATGACTGCCGGGCGCGAATAGACCGACGGACTTGTTTGTTTCGAGAGTCGGCACCGTCACGCGTTCGTGGGGGAAGCGTCGATTTGCGGCGGCGAGATTGCGACAGATGACACATCGTAGTCAACAAAAAACCTCATGACACAGCGCTTCAAATTGCCTCCGGAGCGCATTCCTCGCGACCTTGCAAGACATCCGCCCCAGCAAACGCTGTGCGCCACGACGTGAAGATTCCATCTGTCGAGCGGCGCGCCCGAAGTGATATGCGACTACGTGCGACAGCAGTCCCGCCGAATCGCACAACCACCGTCAGGAGCCCGATCCACCCCATGCGAAACCCCCGCCTCCGTGTCGCCCGCCTCGGGCGCGCCGCCCTCCCCGCCCTCGCCCTCCTCGCCGCTTCGATCGTCCCCGCCGGGGCTGACACGCTCGTGATCCAGCCCTCCAACCAGGACGCTTTCGTCATGAAGAACTTCCCGAACCGCGTGACCGGAACCAGGAACACGCGGCTGCGCGTGGAAGCGTCGCCGGCGAAGAAGATCCGCCGCGCCCTCGTGCAGTTCCCGCTCGGGTCGATCCCGGCCGGCTCGACGGTGGGCTCGGCGGTGATCGGGCTGTACGCCTCGGTGAACGCGCAGAGCTCCACGTTGACGCACGCGCTGCACCGCGTGACGGCGCCCTGGCAGGAGAACACGGTCAAGTGGAACACCCAGCCGCCCTTCGCGGCGGCGCCCTCGGCGACGGCGCTCGTCGGCGACGGCCGCGGTTTCAAGAGCTTCGACGTGACGGCCGACGTGCAGGCGGCGATCAACCGCTGCTCCGACGACCACGGCTGGATCGTCAAGGACGTGGCCGAGACCGCGACGGACCTCGCCGTCGCGTACATCTCGCAGGAGGAGAAGCACCCCGCCGACATCGGCAACCGCCCACGCCTCACGGTCGCCTTCACGCCGCCGCCGTGCGCGACGAACGCCGACTGCCAGGACGCGAACCTCTGCACGACCAACGAGCGCTGCGAGGCGGGCGCGTGCGTCGTCGACCCGGTACAGTGCGACGA
>JADLHM010000097.1 GCA_020848745.1 Deltaproteobacteria bacterium
GAGGATCTCCGGCCCGTGCGCGTACTTCTCGGTCGGCATGTGGCCCGTCTCCTCGAGGAGCGGCATGTAGATGAAGGACGTCGTGTCGCACTGGGCGCCGGGATAGCGGTTCCAGTACCAGGTGCCGCCGAAGTCGCCGCCCTTCTCGACGACGCGGAGGTCGGTGATCCCCGCCTCCTCGAGCCGCGCACCGGTGACGAGTCCGGCGAATCCGCCGCCGATGATCGCGACCGTCACTTGGTCGGCCTTCGACTCGCGCGGGACGACCGGGAGGTACGGATCTTCCAGATACCGCTCGAACCGGCCCTCGACCTGGACGTATTGCTCGTTGCCGTCGGAGCGGAGGCGCTTGGCGCGCTCTTCGGCGTACTTCTTCTTGAGGCTTTCCTTGTCGACGGTGGGCACGCGATCTCCTCCGTACGGGGTCTGCCGGAGCCTAGCGGGGTCGCCGGAGTAGCGCCATCGGCCCGCGCCTCAGCAGAAGAACGTCGCGATCTCGTCGACGGCGGCTCGGGTCGTCCGCCACGAGTTGATCGGGTGCGCGGGGTCTGCCCAGCCGACGGCCATCCCGCAATAGATCTGGAGCTCGTCCGGAATCGCGAAGAAGCGACGCACGAAGGTGTGGCGCGCCATCCACGACTCCTGCATGCAGGTCGCGAGGCCCCGGGCCTCGGCGACGAGCGCGATCGTCTGCATCAGCATGCCGAGGTGGGCCCACTGACCCGGACCCATCTGGCGGTCGAGCGCGAAGAAGAAGGCCGCCGGCGCGCCGAAGAAGTCGAAGTTCTTGGCCAGCTGCGTGAGGCGCGCCGGCTTGTCGTCGCGCGGGATGCCGATCGAGCGGTAGAGATCCTCGCCGCATTCGAAGCGCCGCGTGCGGTAGGGTTCCTTGATGCCGACGGGGTACATCGGGAACTCGGTCGGCTCGCCGCGGGGCGCGGTCTTCATCAGCTCCGCGAGCTCCGTCCGGAAGCGCGCCATCGAGGCGCCGGCGAGGACCCATATACGCCACGGCTGGCAGTTGCCGCCCGAGGGCGACCAGCGCGCGACTTCGAGGAGCGCGCGGAGCTCCGCCTCGGTGACAGGCCGGTCGAGGAAGGCGCGGGTGGAGCGGCGGTTGCGGATCGCGTCGAGAACGTCCATCGGGCCTCCTTGTCGGTGGGTAGCAGATCGCAAGAGCGAAGTTGACGTCATCCGGTCGTGACTCAACCGAGACCGTGGCTCGGGACGGCGCCGGACGTCGCGGGCAAGCGATAGCGGTCGCCGACGTACGCGAGGAACGGCGGCGCTCCCGGTCGGACGCCGAGCCGCCATTCGATCGCGTGGGGCGCGGTGCCCGTTGCGTGGATGGTGCCGTCGTGGAGACCGTGCAGATGGTGCGCGGCGCAGACCGTCGTGCGGTTGTCGCGCGTGTTGTCACCGCCGCGGGAGCGGAAGCGGATGTGGTGATCGTGAAGGTTCCGGCGCGAGCTGCATGCGGGCACCGTGCAGCGCCAGCGGTCCCGGGCGAAGACCGGATCGGGGTGGCGCGGCGTGCTCTCCCAGCAGGCGATGACGTGTCGCACGAGGCGTTCGAGCGCGGCCCAGCGCGGCTCGGTCGCATCGGACGGATCGGCGAAAGCGTCGAGGACGTCCCGTAGGAGCGCCACGACCGACGTCGGACCGCTGAACCGGATCTCCGCGTCGCATACCTCGGACGCGGCGGGCGGGCGGGACGCATCGACCGGGCCGAATGGTCCGGGTGCAGGATCCTGCTCACCGACGCCGGAGTGACGAATCGCGGCACCGGCTCCGACCGCGGCCACGGGGTCGGCGACGTGCGCACCGATTTGCAGTCGGGCAGTCAGTGACAAAACGCGGCACTCGTCGGTCGAGCCGGCGGCGCTGGGCGGTAGCAAGCGGCTGTCCACCGGCGGCGGCCCGAGAGACACGCTCGGCCCGAGCGCGTCACGCGCCGCCAACACCCAGTCGATCTCGTCGCAGAGCCGGCGAACGGTAACGAGCTCGGAACGCGCGATCCACGCCGCCGCGTTCTCACGGTCGAGGACCGGGAGCAGCGAGAGCGCACGGACCCAGGACAATCGGCCCTCGCGGTATGCCCGAGCGAAGTCGCCGCTCCGGAGCGTCGCCTTCTCGATCTTGAGGAGCGCCCACGCTTTCCGGGCCGAGATGCCGAGCCGCTCGCGGACGTAGTCTTCGAACGATGCGCAGCCGACCGTTCCATAGAAGCGGTGGTCGACCACGACCCGCAACGAGCGACCGATCCGCGGCTCGATCGTGCGGAGCACCCGCATCGCTTCGACGAGCCGCGCATCGAGGGCGACGGGATCGGACGACGCCGGCGGCGCGAGCGAGAGCGGCGCGCGATTGCGGGCGCGCCCGGACGGACCATGGTCCGGCGAACCGCCAGGGGCGGCGCACGAGTCACGATCGGACAAAGGTTCAGCGGACGAATGGTGCGCGGACGAATCGGCCGAGCTTGCCGCGGCATCGACGATCGCGGAGCCGTCTTCGACCGCGGGAGCGTTCCCGTCGCCCGCTCCTCGCGCCTCCCGTCGGGCGCGACGGGCCAGGCGGACGGCCGTGATCAATGCCCGGTCGGCGAGCGAGACGGCGCGCTGCCCGAACGCCGTCCCGACCGGACGCCCCGACGAGCCCTCCGCGGCGACGACCTCGGCGGCGCGCCACTCCGCGAGCGGCTCCCCGGCGGCGCACGACGCGAGCTCGAGGGCGCGGCGCCAGAGCGCGCGGACACGAGCTGGGCATGCGAGGCGCCAACGAACCGGAGGCTCGCCGTCGATCTCGTTCGGGTCGCCCTCGGGATCGGGCGCGACGCCCTCGGGCCGGCGCGCGCGCCTGACAAGGCGCTCGAGCGTTTCGACCGTCGAGCGGCGCGCCAGCGCGAGCCAGCGAACCTCGTCCGCCGCGACGGCGACCCGGCAGATCAAGCGCGCCTGCGCCCATGAGAGCTCCGAGCGATCGTAGGCGCGCGAGACCGCCGGAAGCGCGTCGAGCCGCGTCGCAAGCCAGGCGGCGCTCTGCAGCGTCCGCGCCGACACGCCGAGCCGCTCGCGCGCGTAGTCCCCAAGGCGGACGAAGCCGAGCCGACGGTACCCGCGACGACGCATGAGCTCGCGCGCCGCACAACCGAGCTCGCGGCGCATGGTCGCCTCGCCGCGACACGCGAGCCTGAGCTCGGCGTCCAGCGTCGACGCGAAGCGCGCTCGTTCGGACTGCAAGGCGCGGTCCGCCTCGTTCGACGGCCGGGACCGTGCCTGCAGCGTCCCGCCGTCGGAGGTCGGCAGCTCAGGCGTTGGCTGGTTGGTCGGCCAGTACCCCCCGTCGCCGCCGTCGGTACGCCGCAGCCGGCGCACCACCCCACGCAGCCCGAAGAATCGGCGCGGACGACGGCGGCGGTCGGCGGAGACAAGCATCTCTGGTCGAGCTTCCGGGTCGATACGGAGCGGTTGTCGCGAACGTCTCGACGTTCGCAGGGCGAACATTAGGCGAAACTGCATGGCAAGTCAACCAAAAATTTCGCTCGGCCGGGCGCGGGGCTTCGGCTCTCTAGCGCAGCGCCGCCAGCAACACCTGGCGGGCGCGCTCGTACTTCGCGGCCCGCGCGTGATCCTTCTCCGTGGGTGACGCGAGGCGCGAGAGGTCCGCGTTGTCGGCGAGGTCGGCGAGCTTCACGACGATCGCGAGCCGCGAGCCGCCTTCCGCGATGCGGCGGACGAACGCGTCGTAGCCCGCCTCACTGCCCTTCTCCTCCGGACGCTTCGTCACGAGCTCCAGGGCGTCGATCACCGTCCGCGGGATACCCTCATGGAGGAGCCGATCGAACGACACGCCGGCGTCCTCGACGACGTCGTGCAGCACGGCGGCGATCATGGCTTCGAGGCCTTCTCCCCCGACGCGCTCCATGACGCGGAGAGGATGACGGATGTAGGCATGGCCGCCCTTGTCGGTCGCGCCGCGATGGGCAGCGAGAGCGACCGTGATGGCGCGTTCGAGGAGGGCGTTGTCGATCGGGGGCATTGCGGGCGTCGTCGAATCCATTCTCACGTCTCTGCTACGCGCCGGCTCGGGCGACGCGGACCGGCCGTGCCGAGCCGGCGCGTCATACGTAGTAGCGGCTCCGCACCCGTTCGACGAACGCCCCGAGGTTCGCGTGGCGCCGCGCGTAGCCCCTCGCCGGGATCGCGATCGCGACCTCGATGACGTCGGCGAGGAGGTCGTGGGCGATTGCATGGCCCTGCTCCCATCGGTCCGGTCGAGGATCCTCGGCCTCCGTTCGCCGGCGGACGCGTGACCGGTTTCGCGGCTCGCCGAGGCCGAGCCATGGTCGGATCGCCGGACGGGCCGTAAAGCGCTTCGGCGGCGGAGGTGGATCTTCAGTCGCTTGGCGGAAGCGGTAAGCTGAGTGATCCGAGCCATATCGAACTGGACGAGCCGGTTTCCGGCATCAACGGCCCAATCGAGGTGACCTCGGGGTGTTCATGTGAAGTCGTCCCGCTCCTGGAGCGATCGCAGTACCTCTTCGTCATATTCGACGACGAGTTCGTCACGCAGCTCCGCGTAGCCGAGCGGCGCCTCGCCTCTCGCGTAGCCGATGCCGCGGTAGCCGCGGAGGCGCCTCTCGAACATTCGCAGCAGCATCGGGATCTCGCGGTCGACGTAGTCGAAGATGCGGACCTCCCTCTTCGCAGAGTGTAGGCGATGTAGTCGGCCCGTGTACTGGATCAGCGTCCCCTTCCACGACACCGGCAGCGCCAGGAAGAGCGTGTTGAGGCGAGCGTCGTCGAAGCCTTCGCCGATGTAGCGGCCGGTGGCGAGCACGAGGCGCTCCGCGGCATCGGGAATCGCCGCGAGCCGCTCCTGCACCGCGCGGCGCTCCCTGGTCCCCATACCGCCGTGGAGCACGACCAGATGTCGGGTGAGCTTCCGCAGCTGTTCGGCAAAATACTCGAGGTGATCCTTACGCTCGGTCAGCACGATCGGAGACCGCCCCTGCTCGAGCGCCTGAACGACATCATTCAGGATCAGGTGGTTCCGCTGCTCGTCGGCCGCGAGCGCAGCGTAGAGCTCTTGGATGCTCGACGTCTTCTCGCGCGAGGTTGTAAAGCCGGTCTCCCGAACCACGAGCGTGTGCGCGAAAGGACGTTGCGCCGCCTGGCTCTTGGGGTCCACGGCAAAACGGACGGGCCCGAGCTGCATCTCGGCAATGGGATCGTGTCCGTCGCGCCGCTGTGGAGTCGCCGTCAGACCGACGACGTAACGCGCCCTGGCCTCGGCCAGTACCCGCTCGAACGACACGGCCGGGAGATGGTGGCATTCGTCCACGATGATCTGGCCATAGTTCGCGACCAGATCCTGTACCTTCCCGTTACGACACAGGCTCTGAATCATCGCAACGTCGAGCTTGCCATTGCCGGTCTTCCGGCCTGCGCCGATCTGGCCGATCTCTTTGGGCTCGATTCCAAGAAAGAGCGACAGTTGCGCCAGCCACTGATCGAGAAGCGGACGCCGGTGAACCAGAACCAACGTGCTGCAACCCCGCGCCGCGACCATGTAGGTTCCGACGACCGTCTTCCCGACGCCGGGCGGCGCCACGAATACGCCGATGTCGTGACCGAGCAGCGCGGCCACAGCGCTCATTTGGACCGCCGTAAGGGTTCCTTGAAACCGGAACCCGACCGGCTCACCGCTTGTGCGCCGATCCTCGACGTCGAGAGAGGCGCCATATCTCCCGAGGAGTCCCTGAACCTCGGTCTGTCGACCTCGCGGCAGGCCGACGTGATGCGGCAGATCCTCTGCGCACGCGATCACGCGTGGCGTCGTCGCCGTCGACAAGCGCATGCTCTGTTTCTTGTAGAACTCGGGGTTCTGGAATGCTGCGAGCCGTTTGATCTCGTTGATCAGCGGCGAGGGAAGCCCAGCCTTATCGACGAAGAGCTTCTGCGCGAGGACCGCTCGCACCATCGGCGGGACCGGCTCGGTGAGGATCACAGGCTTGGGCTTCCGTGATGGGAGACGCGCCCATGGGGTCGCGCCATCTTCATCGGCGCTCTCGGCCAACCGAACACCGACGACCGACCCCTGGCGCGTCGCTTCGCGGGCGATGGTCTCCACCGCTGCCGGATCTATACGCGGCACGGATGAGAGATATACCCACTGCTGATCATCGGGGTACGGCTTCAGCTCATCGTCGAGGAATACGGAGTTCCCTGCTTTCCTCGCCTCACGCTGGAGTGGCAGCGCAATGAGGTTCCCGAAACCGCCGCGCGGCATCGTATCCTGGCTCGGGAAGAGGCGATCGTAGGAGTCCATGCTCAGCTGATGCCGTCGCGACATGGTCTCGGTGATGAGGTAGCAACCCATTTTCCGCGAGGTGCTCGCCGCTACCGGCGCCGCAAAGAAGAACCACACGTGGGCGCCGTGACCCGACCGCGATCTTTCTACCGCCGTGGGCAAGCCGACACCTCGGCAGGTTTCGACGAACGCCCGCACGTCCTCGATCCACGTACTCTTGTCGAAGTCGACCGCAAGGAGCCAGCTGGTCTCGTCCTCCAAGAGCGGGTACACGCCCATCACGTGCCGACCCGTGAGGTGGCCAGCCACCGCGGCATCGTCGAACGGAGCGAACGCCTGGTTCGGGCATTCGCCGCACTTCACTTTCGGCAACTCGCAGACGCCTCTGACGAACTTGTTCCGGCACGCGGGCGCGTAGCCTGGCTTCCCGGTCTTCTTGCTGACGAACCGAGTCGGGAAGACATCTTCCCGCCCGCGAAACAGCGAGCGGAAGAGCTTCACCTTGTCGGCCGGAGTACGCGGAACCGGTGCATCAATCGCCAAGGGCGGGTGCACGCGGATCTGCGGCTCGGCGCCCAGGGAAGCTACGTCTGCTCGTAGCGCCGCGAGGCGACATCGTGAATCAGCCTGCTCAGCCTCGAGCGTGGCGAGGCGAACCTCTTCCTGATCGATCGCTTCGCGCAACTGCTCGCGGCGGGCGCGTTGCTCGGGTCGCTGCCGCCCAAGGACGCGTGTTGGGTCGTCGTCCTTCATCGTGAATCCGGACCGCTCAACCGGCTATCCGACCTGGACGGTGACACCAGGAACAATTGCGTGCGCGCTGAGACGTAGAACCGACGTGGACGATGCCTCGCGCAAGTGCCGCTGCCGTTTCAGGTCGAGCCGATCTCGTGAACGATCGCATCGACACGCGCACGGAGGCTCGCGAGCTGTTGATCGACGACCTGCCAAACGAGATCAAGGTCAACGCCAAAATAGTCGTGGACGAGTTTGTCGCGCATCCCGGCGATCTGTCGCCACGGTAGATCGGGGTGCGCACTCGTGAGGGCTCCAGAGAGCTGCTTCACCGCCTCGCCGACGATCTCCAGATTGCGGAGCACCGCGTCCTGCGTCTTCCGATCCGCGAAGAACTGCGCGCGACCGCCGGTCGTGTAGGACACGATGGCATCAATGGCGTCTCGAATATGGAGAAGATACGCGCGGTCGTCCTTCACAATGCCCGAGCCTCAGCGAGGATATGGTCGCGGAGGTAGGGACTGAGGCCACGATCCGAGACGACATCAACCTGGCGCCCGAGCAACTGCTCGAGATCCTGGGACAGGCCAACGAGATCGAGCAGGGACCGACCGGGTTCCATGGTGACCAGCACATCGATGTCGCTCTCGTCGCCTGCCTCACCGCGCGCCGCCGAGCCGAAGAGGCGCACGTTGCGAGCCCCATGGGCTTCGGCCAGGCGAAGAATCTCCGGTCGGTGGCGGGCGAGAAGATCGACAACGTCCATTGGGAAAACTTTACCTCACGCTAGCCATGCTCGACCAGCGGCCAGTCGGATTCCGTTCACCGGACTGCCGATCTAGAGCGGAGATCTCGGAACGGCAATGGTATTGACCGCAATGGCATCGCCACGCTGCTCCAAACAGTCGATCGGCACGTTGAAGATTCGTGCCGTACGGTCGGCGCTCTCGGGCCTGGCCCGATCGGCGATCGGCGAGCCCTTCGCCGTGCTGTCAGGAGCGCATTGTCCCCTCGTTTGTGCGAGGCGACACCCCGGCGCGTCGCGAGACGGCGATGCACGGATGACGCTTACCTTGCGGGCGGCGGCTTGTTCCGAGCGCCTGAGCGCTTCGCGATCACACGATTGAGCTGATTTTGGGTGCGCCGTCGCCGTGTTCGCTCAGTCCGACGGACACTGGCGAGTTGCAGCTTCACCTCGATCACGGCCGCCGCTGTATCCGAGAGGCCGAGGAACTCGTTGGTCCCGCTCACGCTCCACCCCGCCGCTCTCAAACGCTTCTGCTTGGCTTCTTTCATGGCCGTCCTTCCGCATGTCGCAGGTCCGACCACGCAGTATGATCTCGACCAGAATCGCCGCAAAGTGCTAGAGGTAAGGCATGGACGGAGCAATCGTTGTTCGCGGCAAGCTCAGTGATCCGAGCCACATCGAACTGGACGAGCCGGTTGCCGGCATTGATGGTCCCGTCGAGGTGACCGTGCGCCAAGTCCAAACGATGGCCCTGGGATCGCCGCGACTGGTCTTGCAGGCTCTCCGCGATCTTCCGGATCTCGACGCGGGCGACGTGGACGAGCTCGAGCGCATGATCGAGACTGGCAAGCTGCCCACGCGGCCCGAGGGCGTGTTCGACACCGACGCCTGAGGCCCTGCCTCAAATGATCTTTCTTCTCGATTCGAACGCGTTCTCCGATCTCATGCGGAAGAACGCGCGAATCGAAGCACGCCTCGCCGCACTCGGACCGAACGCCCAAGTCGTCATCTGCCCCATCGTGCGTGGTGAGATTCTCTACGGAATCGCACGCCTCCCCCACGGGCGCCGCCGCGAAAACCTCGCTAACCAAGCAGCGTCTCTTTTCGCAACGATCGCGTGCGCGCCCGTCCCTGCCGATGCGGCGGATGCCTACGCGCGCATCAAGCTCCTGCGCCAACGGCAGGGTCTCAGTCTCGACGAAAACGATCTCTGGATCGCTGCCACCGCCTCCGCACTCGGCGCAACCCTGGTGACCCGCGATCGCGACTTCACTGCCATGCCGGACCTTACAACGGTCGACTGGACCGTCTGACGAACCAGTGCCCCGTCCGCCAAGGCGTTCCTCGTGCCCTATCGTGCCAATCGGTATGCGGGCACGACCACCGTCTGAAGATAGTCGTCGAGATCGCGCACACCGAGTTCCTCGGTGAGATCTACGACTGTCCCCTCGCCGGCCATCTCGAGCTCCTCCATGCTGGAGAGTGCCGGGTTCTCGGGTGTGATCAGCGGCGCTTGATCGGCTTCGCTGCTTCGGTGCGTTGCGCGAGTTGGAGGTCGGAGCGTTCGGTGGCGAGGTCGATCCAGCGATCGACGAGGCGGC